>JASFIU010000292.1:0-6227 GCA_050122495.1 Desulfobacterales bacterium
AGCGGATTTTTCAGGGTCAGGCTGCGCCGAGGTATCCTTTAAATCCACCCCCTCGAGGGTTTTCATCACCCGGCCGGCCGTTTGGGGATCGATTCCTCTGACGACAGCGCCGATGGCGCCTGATTTGGAGCGCAGCATCCCCTGGGTAATAATATAGGGTGTCGCGGCTTCGACACCTTCTGTTTTTACCACTTCCTCCATAATGCGGGCATACTGTTTAAACGCACCGCCATGGCGCATTAGGACAATGTGAGACTGGCCACCCAGAATCCGCGCTTTAAGGTCGGCATCAAAACCGTTCATCACTGCGATGACCACGATCAGCGCCATCACCCCGACCATCACACCGGCAATGGAAAGAATGGTGATGAGTGAAACGAAGGCTTGTTTTTGCTTGGCTCGCAGGTAGCGGCCACCTATAAAATATTCGAATGCCATTATTCGCTCATTCTTTTGGTTTCATGTGAGGGAAAAGGATAACCTCGCGAATGGAGAGCGCATCCGTTAGCAGCATCACCAGCCGGTCGATTCCAATGCCTTCCCCCGCAGTAGGCGGCATGCCGTACTCCAGGGCTTCGATATAATCTTCATCCATTTGGTGGGCCTCTTCATCCCCGGCTTGGCGACTCTTGACCTGCTGGGCAAAGCGCTCTTTTTGATCGACGGGGTCATTTAGCTCGGAAAACCCATTGGCAATTTCGCGCCCGGCGATAAACAATTCAAACCGATCGGTTAGGTCCGGTTCCTGATCACTGCGGCGTGACAACGGTGAAACTTCCGCCGGATAACCCGTAATGAAGGTCGGCTCAATCAATTTGGGTTCAACCATCGCATCAAATAGCTTGGTGAGCACCTTTCCCAGTTTTCCCGCCTTGGTAATTTTGACTCCATTTCGAGCCGCGAATTCAAGCAGGCCCTGCTGATCATTTAACAAAGCGGAATCAATGCCGCCGATATCGGTCAAAGCGGATTGAAGTGTAATTCGGCGCCAGGAACCGGACAGATCGATGGAGTTGCCCTGATAGGAAATCGTGGTCGATCCGGTAACCCGCTGCGCTACCGTTGAAATCAACTGCTCGGTAAACTGCATCAAATCCTTGAAAGTCGCATAGGCCTGATAGAATTCAAGCATGGTAAATTCCGGATTGTGCTGGGTCGAAATACCTTCGTTTCTGAAATTTCTGTTGATCTCGAAAACTCTTTCAAATCCGCCGACAACCAGGCGTTTTAAATAGAGTTCAGGCGCAATCCGTAAATAAAGATCCATTCCCAGGGCCTTGTGGTGGGTTTTGAAAGGTTCGGCTTCCGCCCCTCCGGGAATCGGCTGCATCATGGGCGTTTCGACTTCAAGAAAATCCCGTTCTAAAAAGAAACCCCGGATTTCCTGAATAATCCGGCTGCGTTTAACAAACAGCTCCCGCACATCCGCGTTCATGATCAGGTCCAGATATCTCTGGCGATACCGCTTTTCGGGATCTTTGAGGCCGTGAAACTTTTCGGGCAGGGGTCGTATGGCTTTACAGATCAATTTTAAGGTACTCGTCAGGAGGGTCCATTCGCCGGTTTTGGTTTTAAAAACCCCGCCGCTTAGACCGACAAAATCTCCTACATCCACCTGTTTGAATAGGCTGAAGGCTTCATCACCGATCTTGTCCTTACGGATATAGGCTTGCAGCTGACCGGTCCGGTCCCTGAATCGAATAAATGCGGCCTTCCCGAAACGGTTAATTGCCATTACGCGACCGGCAACCGCGAAAACCGGGGCGTCATCTTTCAGCGCTTCGGGTTGGCGTTCAATCAGCCCTTGAATTTGATCGATGGTGTGGGAAAATTTGAAATCGTTTGGGAAAAGCTGAATATTGCTTTGCCTGAGCGCATCAAATTTATCTCTGCGTTTTTGGATCAGTTCGCTGGCCTTTTCCATATTCATTCCAGTCACGTCTTCGTCCCCTGCGGCTGTATCTCTCACGGGACGGTTAAACAAGTTTTTTCTATGCCATAAAATCGCGCAAATAATTGATTTAAGCTGATTTTGGTAACTCATTTTGCCGGTGACTGTCAAGACTAAGTTGGAGCAGCACGCGGTAGGTTAGACGGGTGGGTCAATCTGTTTAAAATTTAATGTCACCGTCGTTCCCTGGTTTAGCTCGCTTTCAACATTTAACCAGGCGTCGTAAGCTTCCAGAATTCGGTGGACGATCGACAACCCCAAACCGGCTCCATTCGGCTTGGTGGTAAAAAACGGGTCGAAAATGGACGTCAGCGTCTCATTGGATATGCCGCATCCGTTATCCGTAATTTTAACACAGGCAAGCTTGTCCTTTAACGGAAACATTTCGATGTTAATGTGGCCTTCCGCTTTAATTGCATCGGCGGAATTCAGCAACAGATTCCATAAAATCTGGTGAAGATGGCCGCGATCCATGGAAATCCAAAGATCCTCGGACACCTTCTTGGAAGTTGTGATGCGGCCGTTGTTGGAGGCATCTTTTTCAAAAAGTTCAGCCGCTTCCAGAACCGCCCGATCAAGTTTTATGGGCTCAACCTTTCCGGCAGGCGGCCGGGCGTATAGCAGAAAATTGCTTGTCAAAGAACTCAGGCGATCCGCTTCACGCAGAATGATATGCATTAACCGGTCATGATCCGGATCATAGCGCATATCTTCTTTTAAAAGCTGGATAGATCCCGACAAAGACGCCAGCGGATTTTTTATTTCGTGCGCTAAACCCGCTGCCATTTCCCCGATGGCTGCCATCTTTTCGACCCGCTTGACATGGCCTTCCATTGTCCGTAATTTTATTTTGGTCTTGCGCGTCTGCTCGGCTAATAAACTGCTCAGGAATGCGACCGCAAAGCAGGCGATAATGGTGATCATTAATTTGAAAGCGATCTGATTCCAGCCATAAGCGGTCGCCAACAAATTCGTATCGGTGCCGAACGGATTCAGAATGCCGAAATATTCGAGTTCAACCAGGGCGCCGAATTGGATACTGCAGAGGCCGGCAACAATCATGGTTCCCCGCATCGGCAACAGCATACTCGAATAAACGATGACAACCAAATAAAGAAATGAAAACACGCTTAAAAAACCACCGGTACCAAACACAATCAGGGTGACAAAGAATGTATCGATGCCGATTTGAATAAACGCAAACAAAACCTCATTTTTAATGCGTTTGAGCAGCAGGCTGTATATCAGTGACATCACAAATATCGTGATGATAAAGCCATAAATAGCCAGAAGAGATGGCTCCAGGGGGGTGGCGCTTTCACCGAGCTGCAATACCGTCGTGGCCCCGAGCAGCACCAGGGAAAACAGAATCCGAAAAAACATCAGCCATTTAAGCTCGATTTTGTAACTTTTTTCGGGCATGGGTGAAAGGGTGCTCATCGCTGAAAAATCCTGTTATTTGAAAAAAGCCTCACGCAAAGACGCTAGGACGCAAAGTTAAAAAATTATTTGGGAAAAATCATTTAATACTTGGGTAAATTGGATTATGCGTCCAAAACAGACCGATCGCATTTGATAAAATTTAACGGGTAGAAAATCAAGATTATTCTCATCGAAGATGTGTGCAGGATCGAAAGATCCGGCTGTTCGGTTTCCGCCATGAGACGCTCCCCGCAGTCCGCCGGTGGCGGGCAGTGTATTCAGGTCAAGGCGAAGAATCGGTGGTGTTACATTAACGATCGCGCGCGAGTGTGGGTGATCTTAAATCCAGTCAAATGATTAAAAGGCACCGGCCATCTTGAATATCGGCAGATACATGGCGACCACCAGACCGCCAATGGTTACCCCTAAAAACACAAGCATAAACGGCTCGATTAAGGCGGTGAGATTTTCAACCGCCTGGTCAACTTCCTCGTCATAAAAGTCAGCGATTTTTTCGAGCATGGCATCCAGGGCCCCGGTGGATTCACCGACTGAAATCATCTGGCAGACCATCGCCGGGAAAACGCCGCTTTCAGCCAGCGGATCGGCCATGGTGCGACCTTCAGCGATACCGGAACGGACATCATAAATGGCTTTTTCCACCGTCCGGTTTCCGGCCGTCTTGGCAACAATGTCGAGCGCTTCCAAAATAGCCACGCCGCTGGCAAGCATGGTTCCCATGGTCCGCGTAAATTTGGCCACGGCGACTTTACGCAGCAGTGTACCAAAGACCGGAATCTTCAACAAGATATCATCGGTTATATCCTGTCCTTTTTGAGTGGCATAAAATTTTCTCATGGCAATACCCAGAATAACAATGCCGATGATGATGTATATAATCTTGCTTTTTGCGATTTCACTGGCGGTTACGACAAGCTGGGTTGGAACGGGCAATTCCCCTCCGAAATCGGCAAACATTTCCTCAAAGACCGGAATAACAAAAACCAGAATGACGCCCAGAACAATAATGGCAATAATCAAGGTTACGATGGGATAGGTCATCGCGCCTTTGACCTGGGCTTTCAGCTTGGCGGCTTTTTCCATATATGCCGCCAGCCGCCTTAAAATGGCATCGAGGATACCACCGGCCTCACCGGCGGCGATCATGTTGACGAAAAGATCATCAAACTGCTTCGGAAACCGTTTTAAGGCCTCGGCCAGGGTTGCACCACCCTCAACTTGCTCTTTTATATCTTTGATCATCCGCTTAAAAGTCTTATTGCCCTGCTGGGTATAAAGTATATCCAGACATTGGATGATGGGAAGGCCGGCATCAATCATGGTGGAAAATTGCCGGGCAAAAAGAATGACGTCCTTTTCCTTGACTTTGGGCTGAAGCCAGGCAACATTTTCAAATAGATCTTTGGGTTTTTTCTTTATTTTATTAGGGGTTATTTTCAGCCGCGTCAAATTGGATCGAACGATCGCTTCATTTGCAGCTTCCATTTCCCCCTTGCGGGTTTCGTTTTTCCGGTTGGTGCCTACCCATTGATAAACTGGCATGATCAATCCTCCACGTTTAATTGAAACAAGCCGGGCTGATAAATAGATTGTCCGGCCTTTTTAGGCTAAAAAGCTTAATTGGATTTATTATCACATTTGGCTGCCGAGAACTACAAATTTGGCATCTGGTTTACGAAAATTCCAAGCTGGACGCCATGCAGCCAACTTCCAGGCCTGTTTCGGCAAGGCGAAATGACGAGGTGGCCCTAGCGTCCCAGGATTTAGAGTATATATCGGCGTATGGCTCCGGAAACTTAAGAATTTTATTAATTTCGTAAATCCAGACCGCCGAGAGGGGTAGCACCCGGAACCTTTAAAGGCGCAACGGTACGTTGCCGCAGCTCAAGGGATTTCCCTTTCGGCCGGCCAATAGTTAATATTACAACGATTTCAAATAGTTGTCAATAAACCTGGAGGAGATCCCGGAGATCCCATTGGTAATATTCGCCAAATTGTGATACCGTTTTCACATTAAAAATTTGATTTGTTTTCAAGACATTGAATATGATGAAGCCGAAAGATCAAAAACCAGATTCCCAGAATCTAACCATCATCACAACCCATGTGAACGCCGATTTTGATGCCCTGGCTTCCATGCTGGCCGCGCAAAAGCTCTATCCGGACGGGCTGGTCGTATTCCCGGGTTCCCAGGAAAAAAATTTAAAGAATTTTTTTATTAACTCGATGGCGTATCTGTTCAACATGGCCGAAATCGGTGACATCGATTTTAAAAAGGTTAAACGGCTGGTGCTGGTGGATACCCGTCAGCCGAGCCGCATTGGCAAACTCTCCCGGCTTTTAAAGCGCAAAGACGTCGAAATCCATATCTATGATCATCACCCCGGCACCGAAAACGATATCAAAGGGGATCACGAGGTTCATCGGATGAGCGGCGCCAACGTTACGCTGCTGATTGAAATTATCAATCAAAAGGGAATCGATATCTCGGCGGACGAAGCCACGATCATGTGTTTGGGGATCTATGAGGACACCGGTTCTTTTACATTTCCGTCCACCACCGCTAAAGACTTTAAGGCCGCGGCATTTCTTTTGTCCAAGGGGGCTAATCTGAATGTGGTTTCCGATCTGATTGCCCGGGAACTGAGCCCCGAGCAGGTCAGCCTGTTAAACGACCTGATCCAGGGCGCCAGCCGTTATAATGTGAACGGCATCGAGGTGGTCGTTGCATTGGTGACCACCGAAAAATACATGCCTGATTTTGCGTTTCTCGTCCAGAAAATGGTGAAAATGGAAAATCTGGATGCGCTTTTTGCCATTGCCCGGATGGAAA
>JASFIU010000293.1:0-6227 GCA_050122495.1 Desulfobacterales bacterium
CCAAGTCAACCACACACCGATAATGGATATGCTCGGAATTTTTCTTGGGAAGATTTATATTCAATGATTTTAATGCGTTAGTATACTGATCGGCTATACTTTTTCTCTGATCCATAAAAACATCAAGACGCCCAAGCTGCACCTCTCCCAAGGCTGCCTGAACATCGGTCATTTTATAATTATAGCGAACTCTATCAGCCTCTTTCTCATCATAGGTTTTTAGATCTCTGATGCGCTCGATGAGTTCAGTCGAACTAGCGGTAACCATCCCGCCTTCGCCGGTGGCCATCATCTTGGTTGCGTAAAAAGAAAAGATGGCAGCATCCGCGAAGGTACCCAGCCGTTTTTTGTGATATGTCCCCCCCACAGCCTGGGCGCAATCTTCTATGATGGGAACATCCAATTTCAAAAGTTTATCCAGATCGGCAGCCAGGCCAAACATATGCGGAACAATGATGGCTTTGGTCCTTGGGGTAATTCGTTTTTGCACATCATCGGGATCGATATTATAGGTAACCGGATCGATCTCTGCCAGAATCGGCCTGGCCCTGACATACTGTACCGCATGCAGAAGGGCCGTACACACATAGCTGGGGATAATCACCTCATCATCAGGGCCAATTCCCATAGCTAAAAGAACAAGATGTAATGCCGCTGTTCCGGAACTTGTGGCCACTGCATGCTTGACTTCTAGCTTTTCGGCAAAGGCATTCTCAAATCTTTGAACGACTTCCCCTTCGGCGATATTTCCGGACTCTATAACCACAGCAACCGCTTGAGCCTCTTCTTCGCCCAACGTTGGCCTCGAATGGGGGATAAATTCCAAATCTCGTTTGGCTTTATTTTTCATTTTCCGATTGGATTGTAATGGGTTGGAATATTATGGATATTGTATTAAATACGAAAAGCGAAATCCGAAATTCGAAACAATCTCTAAATAAGAATTCCCAAATTTCCTAAACATATTGTTTTGGATTTTTAGCTTTTGTCATTAGGATTTGTTTCGGGTTTCGATATTCGGATTTCGGATTTATTATTTGGATATCGTATTAATTCATCTACCTGGCATTAAGATGTGACTTTATATATTGATGAAGAGTCTTAAGGAATGAAACGCTTCAGCAAACTTCACTCTTCCCTGAATCCCGCGAAAGTTTGCGCTGGAGCGGGCAACTTCAACAATTGAGAGGTCTTCGATATTGGTTTTCATCACCTGGGATTTATGCGCCGTGAGCGCTTGAATTTTTTTATCGAGGGTATCGGCAATATCTACAAACACATGCGGTTCAAAATTTTGGGTTGTCGGACCTTCATAAAATAACACGTTACGGATGTAACGGGTGGCCGACATCACGGCTTGCGACAGATGGCGATGGTCTTGATGGGTATCTTCCGGATAGCTGCAGAAGATGAAATCCGGCTTTACTTTTTTGATAACGCTTTCGATCTTTCCGATAAGTTCGATATCCACAACGAGATGAGTATCCTCGTAACCACCCCAGAAGATATCCTCAGCTCCCAGAATGGCTTTTGAGGCCATTTGCTCCTCAACCCGTGTTGAGGTTTCAGCACCAAATCCGCCCTCAGTCATAATAAACAGGAAAAGTCGATGGCCCTTTTCGGTATACTTGACAAGCGTCCCGCCGCAGCCGAATTCAATGTCGTCCGGGTGCGCCCCAATTGCCAAAATCGTCGCCTTTTGCATGCTGACCTCTGTCTAAGTAAATAATTATTTTTGCCCAAATATATTTTTTAACTTCGCGCCTTAGCGTCTTTGCGTGAGGTTGACTTCAATTCTAATTCGGTTCTGCATTCGCTTCACTGATTATATCCATGCTTTCCGGCCCGCAGTTAAAAAGCAAATCCACAATAGACAGATTCGATTGAAAGCCTTCAAACAATTGCGGATAAACCGGATGCTCAAATTCCTGAATAATCAGCTTAAGCCCATTTTTTTCAAAGCGCTCCAGATCCATGTAATCAGCCCCGCCCTGACCTGCCAGGTATGTATCGGCTCCCAGGGCTTTGCATATATCGATAAGCCGGTCGGTCGGTTCCTCTCTGAGCTCTAAATCCGATGAAAGCACCGTAACCTTATCCTGCAAGTTTAATAGACCTCGAAGGCCTTCAATCAGATGGACATTTAATTCAGAAATGAATTCCCATTCTTTGGAAAGAACTTCTTCAAAGATCGATATATACGCTTTATAGTAAGGCGCTCGCCGATAGTTTGTAACTAGCGCCTGAAGATGTTTTCTCGTCCAATCAACTCCATTATTGACACGGACCTCATTGATCTTTTCCGGGAAGTGATAGCGAACCGGCACCGTTAGCCATTGCCAGTTTTGAGCGGTTTTAATGCGATTTCGGTTTTGCCATTCATTTTTTTTGTATTGCACATCATTCAGATAACAAAACACATCCGCTCTTCTCATCTTGTCGAAGTAACCCAGCCATGGTAGATATTGGGGTTGATGAACGGCAACAATCAATTTGATGGTTCCTTTGTTCTTTTTCTTGACCTAATGGGTCTTTATAATGATAAAATTATAGATTAAGCGTTTCACATTTTTAAAATAAAAAACATGCCTTTTTTAAAAATTTGAAACGCTTATCTTAGAAAAATATATCATATCGATAGGTGGTTAGCAAATTTTTGGAAGTTTGAAATTCCTATATGCAAAATAGATTAAAGCACTTATATCCTTTAGCGGCATTGCTCCTGGGCATGTTTATCGCTCAGGTTCTGGCAACTGTTCAGGTTTATTTTTCCAACAGAGATCTGCTCGACAGCCTGATGGCCATAAAGGATGCAGGCTATTTGACGGTGCCGAATCAAAATGTGATGCGTGGATTGAAGGGCTTCGCTCCGGCCTTTTGCGGCGGGCTTTTTTTTACATTCAGTATCGGTGCGGGAATTTCTTTTATCACATTGGCGCTGATCTGGGTTTGGGATCGTCTATTTTCCCGCAAGCAATATCTGCTTTACTTCTATTTGTCTCTATGGCTGTTATGCCTTGTTGCGGTGAACTTTCACGGCTTTAAGTTCTTTGCTACCCTATACTTCCTGGCGATACCACCGGTAGTTTTTGCAACTGTCGCAAGAAGCTTGTCTTATTTGAACAAGCAAAACCGGTACCGGAATGAACTAATTCATATCATTCCTGTTGTTGTACTGGGTCTTTTTTTATATTGGCAAGCCGACGGCCGTATGTTTTCTGACTTCCGTGATATTTTTTTACTGTCCAATCCGGTTGGATCCAGGATAAATGACTTTTATTACAAATATACGCTCTATCCGGCAGAGGTATTTAAGTCATTGGATCAGAAAATGCTTAAGACCTGCAGGGTGGAGAAGTCAAAAAAGATTGATAACGCCAGGGCTGTTGAAAAGATTCTGATAAGTTATGACTATATCCCGATCGCAAGTAATATACCTGCTGATCTAGAAGTCATTCAAAAAGATAATGACTTTATCTTTAAGCATCGAGGGGACTCAATCTCCCGAACACCTTCAAGAGAATTTTTCACGAATCCGGACAAATCAATGGCGTTATTTGCAAAAAAAAGCGACGCACACACCATTTTTCGCCGAATCACCTTTATTTCCCTGTTAATTGGTCTTCCAATTGCTGTTTACATCATTGGACATGGGTTCATCACCCTTATTTTTGGTTTCCTTTTAAATTTAAAAACATCTTCCGTCATCTCTTCTGCAATAAGCTTTGGATTGTGTCTTTTTCTATTTCTTTCTTTTCATCTTCATAGAAGTGTTGAAGATTCAATAACGGATTTGACAGGCGCCTTGAATTCCGAGCGCTGGCAACAACGCGTTGCCGCATTGAAGATGATTGACAAAAAGGGATTGGAAATAAGTGGCTTTCAAGCTTACCCGAAATTATTAACCAGCACCTATATCGCCGAGCGTTACTGGTTCATAAGAACCCTGGCGAACTCCCGTTCAGCTGCTACTTATCGGGATCTTTTAGATTTTTTAAATGACCCCCATCCCAATGTCTTAACCATGGCATTCTATGCGTTGGGCCAAAGAGGAAATAAACAGGCTATCGCTGAAATTATCGAAAAAATTGAGACCTCCAATAACTGGTATACTCAGTGGTATGGCTATCGGGCATTGAGATCTCTTGGATGGAAGCAAACAAAATTAAAATAACCACCGTTATAATTTCAATATTGGTCATTACCGCAATTGAAATTATCGTGCGGCTTGTTGTCGGACAGAACCTTATCGCTCCTTTGATGGGCCTGGGATTGGCACGTCTTGCCGAAATTATTTTTCTGCTAATCCTGGTAAATATAGGCGAAAAGGATTTTGCGGCAATCGGGTTAAACTTCGCCGACATATTCAAAGGATTAAAAAAAGGCTTTATCTGGGCTGTTATTTTTGGAGCTGTGGCCGGTGTGATATTAGGGATTATTTATCTTGCAGGCATCAATACGCCGGCACTTTTTCAAATGCAACTTCCAGATAATAAACTGAATTTAATAATATTTTTCATTGTCGGGGGATTTTTCGCGCCTCTGGCAGAAGAAATTTTTTTCCGCGGGATTCTGTACGGATTTTTCCGAAGATGGGGAATTTCAACGGCCATAATTGTAAGCACCTTGCTTTTTGTCCTGCCACACACCTCCGGGCATACGTTACCCATCACACAGATCATCGGCGGAATCCTTTTTGCAGTCTCTTATGAGGTGGAAAAAAATTTACTGGTTCCGATTACGATCCATTCCCTGGGAAATCTGGCCATTTTTACGATTGCGGCTGTTATTTGAGCCGTTTCCCCTATGATTTAAGGTCCTTTAAGCCTCTATTTGCCATTCGATCTCAAATTCAAAGATCATTACCAGCCAAAATCCAGGGCCCGAATTGAGGACTAATAACGCATGCTTTCAATTTATAAATTTTTGCAAATTAATCGTAATTTTCTTAATTACCTGAAAAAATTCAGAAAATATTATATTTTGGCAAAAAAAGACGATAAGAACAAAACGGCGTAAATTTTCGTGAAATTTATATTAAGTATTCGAAATTTTAGCCGATATAATTTTAGAGTGAACTAGATATGTATTGTAAAATTCAAAACCGCTGAATTTTGAAATTTTTTATAAAAGAACTTTGGGGGAGATAAGATCGATGAAAAAAAAGGTAGGATTTCTAATTATTCTGGTAGTATTTTTCTTGTTTTGTCCGCAATTAGGACAGGCCGATATCGTTTACATTAAGAACGGGGATAAACTTTTCGGAACAGTACAGAATCCCACTTTCACGCTTCAAACGCCATACGGTAAAATTCTCATCAAGAACGAATTTCTGAAAAGTCTGGCATTTGAAAATTCCTCTGCTGGAAGATGGATCGTAACTACAATCAACAATGATCGATTCAGCGGTACCTGGTTGGATTTTACTGTAAAATTTATTCAGGAAAATGGAGAAACCAAAGAATTTCAAAAGAAAGATATCCTGCAGGTAAAGCGAGAAATTCAAGGGCCCAGTTATCCGGTTACCACGACTATCTTTACGATGAAAAATAACGACCGCTTTTCCGGAAGATTCTTGAATCCCAGCATTAGAATTCGCGCCAATTACCTTACAAAAACAGTTCAATCGAATAATATCAATCGAATAGAATTTATCACTGACGATCGGGTGGATACAAAAATCCTTCTTAATAATGGCGATCTGATCGCCGGGAAATTAGAACCGAACCAGATAAGAATGGCGCCGGACACGATTTCCGAGTTCGCTATCTCACAATCCGGTTTAAAGACCATCCAGTTCAATGCGCCTAAAATGGTTTTAAAGAACTTTAGCCAGACCGCTGGAATGGGGCAGGACAGCGATGGAGATGGCATACCCGATTATGCGGATATATGCATGGACACCCCCAAAGGCGTTCGGGTCGATCAGGTCGGTTGCTCAACAAGATCGGAAGTTGCCGGCCTCAATAATCATCAGAAAATAAACGGATTTGACAGGCGGGAAGCAACATTCGGAGAGATGGAAAATATTCTGTTCGATTTTGATCGATTCGAAATTAAGCCGCAGTATTATTCCGTTCTGGATAATTTGGCTATGATGCTATCGCAAAACCCGGAGGCCAGAGTTGAAATACAGGGCCACACCGACAACATCGGATCAGCCGAGTATAATCGAGACCTGTCGGAAAAGCGCGCCCGGACTGTTAGGAATTATTTTGTACTAAAAG
>JASFIU010000294.1:0-6194 GCA_050122495.1 Desulfobacterales bacterium
GGAGCAAGATTAATGGATGCACTGGATGCCTATGGCGTTTGTCATCGACCTGTTTCTTCACTGGATGTAGACCCCATGGCCTATACACTCCATAATTATGAAGCACTTGTGAATAACACAGATAAACCGGTAAGCCTGGGACCTGGTGACGGCAGGTGTCTGGAAAAAATCTATCAAATGTCGGCCATCATTGCCGGTGGAGAAGACACATTGGTGGATAATCCCCTAATTTGCGCTTCTACCTGCCCGGTAACCCCGTTACGCCTTGTCAAACATTGCTGTGAAATTGGCATGAAGGCTGCCGAACTGAGTATTCCGGTCCGTTTTACAACGATGGCCCTGGCGGGCGCTACCAGTCCGATTACCTTGGCAGGTACTCAGGCTGTTCAAAATGCCGAATTTCTTGCCTGTGTCGTGATGCACCAGGCTGTTCGACCAGGTGCTCCTGTGATTTGCAGCAGTTCAACGACTTCGATGGATCTAAAGAGCGGCGAAGCTTCGGTGGGTTCTCCGGAAATGGCGTTATTCGCGGTCATGAACGCCCAAATGGCTCAATTTTACGGCGTACCTTCCTGGAGCGGCGGGACGTAGACGGATAGCAATATCGCCGGTAGCGCCCAAGCCGGTCACGAAAAAACTCTAACGGCTCTCATTGCGGCAATGTCAGGGAACAATGTCTTATACGGAGCAGGAATGTTAGAGTGTGGCATGGTTGTGGATTTTCCCCAATTGTTATTGGATAGCGACATAATTGATATGATAAAGTTTTTTCTTGGTGGGGTCGAAGTCAGTGATGAGACATTATGTGTGGATGAAATCAAGGAAGGGGGCCACATATCCGATTTTCTAATGTCACCTGTGACTCTGAAATATATGCGAACACAAAGCAGACCACAATTTTTTGAGCGCATGAATCGAACTGCCTGGATAAGCGCTGGGAGACCAGACCCCTATGATTTGGCCAAAGAAAAGGTGAAGGATATATTGGTCAACCATCAACCGACACCTCTTTCTGATTCCATGGCTGGTGATTTAAGAAGGTTTGTAACTGAAGTGGAAAAAGAATGGGGTGTTGAACCGACAAATCCCGACTTTGATCCAGCAAGCCTGGTAACAGATGCCTGAACAAACTCTTTAATCATTCATATCTTCCCATGGAAATATCGGGACACACTGGGGCATAAGGGGGTCCCGTAATTACAGTTAGTTAACTTGTTTTTTCCTGATTGGGTTATATAAGGAAACCTGCGGAAAATAGGGGTTATTTTTTCCAAACTGTTGACCAAGTGTTGACCAAATTAAAAATCTAAGAACCCTGTCCATTCCGGACGGGGTTTATATTACATTAGCATATCCAACTTACTTTAAGTCTTTCCAAAAACCACTAAAACATTTATAACACAATTTTTATGAGAGTAATATTTTGTATGTTTGTCATTGTGTAATCCACTATCTAAAAAGACCTGTTATATCAGTTTTATATCTGCAAAATTGTCAAAGTTGGGGTACTCTCAATTAATCCCAACCCGGGTGATATTTGGTTTTTGCCAGGGGATATCTGCAAAATCGACCTCATTTCCACAACACTATATATTGTATAATCTCAAATTTGACACAAACCCATATTTACGATATTTCATTTGTTATCACCTCAAATTTCTTCAACATAATTCAAACTGAATAAAAATTGATGGAGGGCACAAAAATGAAATGCCCGAAGTGTCAGTTTGATAATCCAGAAGGATCGAAGTTTTGCGGCGGTTGCGGAGAAAAATTTTATCTTACCTGCCCAGAATGTGGGGCTAATAATCCGGTTGAAAACAAATTTTGCAATGAATGCGGATCCGATCTGAAACCGGTAAAAGAGGTTTCCGATCAAATCACAGAGGCAATAAACCCGCCTGTTTCCCCCCCTAAAGAAACCCCAACTACAGATACCACTTTCACAGCCGCTGAGCGTAAACATGTGACAGTCCTTTTCTCCGACCTCACCGGATATACGGCCATGTCCGAAAAACTGGATCCAGAAGAGGTGAAAGAGATTACGAGTCAAATCTTTGGTGATATATCTAAAATCATAGGGAAATACGATGGATTCATCGAAAAGTACGCCGGCGATGCGGTGATGGCCATATTCGGTGTGCCAAAAGCTCATGAGGATGATCCGATTAGAGCTGTTAAAGCTGCGCGAGAAATCCACGAATTAGTCGATGTAATAAGTCCGGATATTGAAAAAAGAATTGGGCAACCCATTTCAATGCACTCTGGCATCAATACGGGCTTGGTGGTAACAGGTGAAGTGGACTTGGAGCGAGGAAGGCATGGCGTCGCAGGAGACACCATTAATGTGGCCTCGAGATTGAGCAGTATGGCTAAGCCAGGTGAAATTTTAATGGATGCAGATACCTGTCTTCAAGCTGAAGGACATTTCGTATGTGACTACTTGCAGGAGACAACCGTCAAAGGTAAAGCAAATCCCATTCAGGTTCATAAAGTATTATCCCAAAGGGGCGAACCCATTAGCATCCATCGCCTTTCAGGTTTAAGAGCTGATTTGGTTGGCAGAAAGGCAGAGCTGAACGAGCTGTCAGAAGCGGTTGAAAACTTGCATGCAGGAAGAGGAAAGATCTTCTCTATTATTGGCGATGCCGGCACGGGAAAAAGCAGACTGGTCGAGGAGTTCAAGGCGACACTTGATCTTAATGAAATTCAATGGCTGGAAGGACATGCCTATGCATACGCACATAACATACCGTATTATCCGATGATTGATTTACTCAACAGGGTATTTCAAATCAAAGAAGGTGATTCTCCTGCAAATATTCGAAAAAAAATCGAATCTGGACTTGAAAATCTTAGGTGCAAAAATGATGTCGTTCCTTATCTGGGCGGTCTTTATTCACTGAACTATCCTGAGATTGAAGAGGTCAGCCCGGAGTTCTGGAAATCCCGTCTTCAAGAATCCATCATGATCATTCTTGCGGCACTTGCCAAAAGATCTCCCACAGTTTTTTTTCTTGAAGATTTGCATTGGGCAGATCCTTCATTTGCAGAATTGATGAGACATGCCTGTTTAGAAACCCGCCAACCTGCTATTGTGCTATGTGCATATCGTCCTACCTTCAATCTTTTCACAAGTCATCAAGTAAGCAGCATCGGTAAACTCTATCATGAAATAAAGCTTCAGGACTTATCCTTATCTGATGCCCAGGATATGTTGGAATCCTTACTTAAAACTAAAAGGATCCCTTCAGATCTGAAACGCTATATCCAAGCAAAAACCGAGGGCAATCCATTTTTCCTTGAAGAATTGGTTAACTCTCTTATCGAATCCAAGATGCTTGTTGAGGATGGTGGTAATTGGAGATTGACGAAATCCATTAGCGATGCAGACGTCTCCTCTTCTCTTCATGGCATCATTTCGGGTCGTATCGATCGTTTGGAAAAGGAGACAAAGCGTATACTGCAAGAGGCTTCGGTGATCGGTCGAGCGTTTCTTTATGCTATTTTGAAAAAGATCACGGAGCTTAAAAATCAGATAGATTTGGAGCTTAGTGTTCTTGAGCGATTGGATCTTATCAGAGCCCGTGCCATTAAACCGGATTTGGAATATATGTTCAAGCACGCTGTCACCCACGAAGTCGTTTACAACGGTCTTCTTAAAAAAGAGCGCAGAGAAATTCATGAGCAAATCGCGCTTGTAATGGAGGGACTATTTCATGATAGATTACCCGAGTTTTATGAAACTCTGGCGTATCATTTTGAGCGGAGTAATTCCATACCCAAAGCGGTTGATTACCTGATGAAATCGGGTGAAAAGAGTGTGAAAAGATATGCGGTAGAAGAATCACATCAATACCACAAGCAAGCTTATGCTCTATTATTAGATAAGCTGAAAAGGCCAGAACAAGACAATACTTTAATTGTGGATTTGCTGATTCAATGGGCTTACGTTTTTTACTATCGAGGAGATTTCAATGGCTTGATTAATTTGTTTACCGCTCACGAGGATATCGCTGACACATTGGATAATAAGGCAAAAAAAGGCATGTTCAATGGATGGTTTGGTTGGGGTCATTTTATGGCCGGCGCAACGGGAACTTCAAAACAATATCTTCTGAATGCTTTGGAAATCGGGCAAGAAGCTGAAGACCAAAATGTCATTGCCTATGCCTGTACTTGGCTGGCCTGGTGTTATGCGGATATGGGGTTACTAAAAGAAGCCATTAGCTTTGGGCAAAGAGCGCTTGAGATCGCCAAAATAATTAAATATGATCATTATCTGTATTTTAAACCTCTGGCCGGTATGGCATACGCTTATTGGGCTAAGGGTGAATGGAAAGAAGCCATTAGAGTTGGAAAAACCCTCTTAGATTACGGACATAAACATTCCAACATTCGCAGTATATCCATGGGGCACGTAGCCGTTGGTCAAGGCCATTTAGCAGCTGGCGATCTGTCTTGTGCTGCGGATTCATATCAAAAGGCCATTGAAGTTGCTCAAGATCCTGTGTATGGCCTTTGGGCAAAATGTTGGCTTTGGATACCGCAGTTATATCTGGGCGAAGTTAAGAAGGCCGCGGATATAATGCAAGAAATTGTTAAATTCAGCACATCGTTTGGTTACGGGTCTATTGGTATATTAGCTTACGCGGGTTTGGGCCTGATTACCGTTATGAATGGCCAGATGAGCAATGGTGTTAAAATGCTTGAATATGCAATAGCGTCAAGTATTGAAAATAAAAGAGTAGGTCTCCGAGCAATGTTTGAGCATTTATTGGGAAAGATTTATCTTCAGTTATTGGAAAA
This sequence comes from Desulfobacterales bacterium, assembly GCA_050122495.1. Taxonomy (GTDB): domain Bacteria; phylum Desulfobacterota; class Desulfobacteria; order Desulfobacterales; family JAHEIW01; genus JAHEIW01. The sequence goes on from JASFIU010000294.1 coordinate 4,810, forward strand.
TAAGGATCCGGTTAGCATATCTCTTATCGCTAAAAACATTGGATTTCTCGTGAAAAGCGTTCCTTTTGCCCACAAAAAAGCCGAAGCACGTCTCAATAATGCTATTCAAATTGCCAAACAAAATGGGTTTTTAAATATTTTGGCCCAGGCATATTTGGATTTAGGGCTTCTCTATAAAGCCAAAAAAAGAACTGATAAAGCCGAGCAATGCATATCAGAGGCTATAAAGATATTTGAACAATGTGAGACAGATGTATACTTAAAACAGGCGAGCGAGGCACTTGAATCTTTACGATAGAAGCTCTTTGGTGCATATATGAAAATCAATATATTGTGGTATGAGATAAAGCCTCGAAAGTGTGAATACCAGATGTATATCTGCAATAGATGATCACTTTTAAAATTGCATGTATCTCCAACATACACCAACCTTTGATTCTCTGAAAAACCTTGTGATATCCGTTTCGTATCACAAGTGTAAAAATCTGCTAATTAAGCTTCCTGGCAAGATTGTATATTAGGTTACGCAACCCACACTTTGGCTGGTGTGTGGGTTGCGGCTATGACTCCACAATCCCATAAGAAATTTTTAGGTTACTTATTTTTCTAAGAAATATATAATGAACAGGACTTGAGAAAAAACTAAAATTTTCGATCAAAATACCCATACATTTTAAGACACAATGATATTCACTGCCTTCAGCTTCCGCCAATGGTGGCCCGGATAACCTTGTACCCCTCTTTTTCAAAGGTTTTTGCCACGGCTTCCTGGAGGTCTTTGCCCGGCGTCAGGGAAATCATATAACCACCCATTCCTCCTCCGGTAACCTTCGTTCCCAGGGCACCTTTTTCAAGGCCGAGTTTGCAAAGGTGATCTAAGATTTCGTGAGAATATCCCATCGCTTTGACAATGCCGTGATTTTCCGTCATGAGTGCCCCGGCGCTTGCCAGATCATATGCTTCCAGGGCCTGTTTCATTTCATGGGATTGGCCTGTAATCGTTTTGAGGCGTTCGGCGAATAGGTCCGGGTCCTCCTCTTGATTTCTTTTTACAATTGTGTCCATAAGCTTTGTGTCGGCGGTTATGCCGCTGTTGGCCAGCACGATCTCAAAAGGGGCTTTGACCGCAATTTTCTCAAACGTCTTTTCACCTTTTATGATGCGGTAAAAAATAATTCCGCCGTATGTTGAGGCCGTATTATCCACCCCGCTGGGGGTGCCGTGATAGGCGAATTCGCCTTCCCAGCCGACATGATTGATCTCTTGTATCGAAAGCCCCAGATTGAATTCGTCGTTTATTGCCCGGGCCAGCGAGACACAGCTGGCGGCGCTGGCACCTACACCGCTGCCGGCCAGAAGCGATCCGCCATAGGTGATTTTAAGCG
>JASFIU010000295.1:0-6189 GCA_050122495.1 Desulfobacterales bacterium
GGATCTTTCAGAGCTTTGCTATGTAACCTTCGACCCGGAGGAGATCCTGCATATCACCCTTGAGCGCGCGTTAATGTTGACCAACTCGGATCTCGGTTCAATCCTGACGCTCCAAAAAAGCGAACCCAAGTCATTTGTTGTTAAGGCCACGGTCGGTCTTGGAAAATTTGTCAAGGCCGGGGACCGCATCGATTTTGAGACAAGTATCGCCAAATATGCGGTGATTAATAAATCACCCCTTGTTGTTGAGGATATCGAAACCGACAATCGCTTCGGAAGGGCCAACCTGGCACATTACGGGACAAATTCCTTTGTCTGTATGCCGATTAAAACCAGCAAGGATATTTTTGGGGTTTTGACGATTTCATCGCGAAATTTTGATCGCGTTTACTCGCAGGAGGATGTGGAGGTGCTGACGCCCCTTCTGAGTAATGCCGCTTTTACTTATGAAAATCTACACCTTCTCCAGGAAAATGAACGCAACAGAACTCACCTACGGTCCATAGAAAAAATCTTTAAAATATTGATTTCGAGTTTTAGAGATACCGAACTCGTCCATGCGGTGCTCAATGAACTTCAAAGCGTGGTTCCATTTGAGCATGCGTGTGTGTTGACCGAAGATGAAGTTAAGGTCGGGCACTTGAAAATTTTCGACCTGCTGATCAACGGTCCGTCCAACCTTGCCCGCGGCGCCAGTTATGATTACAACGGGTCTATCATTGAAAAAGTATTTAAGCAGGAAACCAGCCTGCTGGTGGATAATATCGGTTCCAGTTCCAACACGGTGGACCGCGAGCTGTTCGCCGAACATGGATGCACCTCAAGTCTGCTGGCGCCATTGAAAACCGATGGCATTGTAACCGGTATTTTAGCATTGTCCTCCAGGGAAGTCGGTATTTTTTATAATGCGCAAAAGCTCATCACCTGGATTGCGAACGGTCTTTCTCTGGCGATTGAACGCAATCGGCTTTCAGCGGCAGTGGTTAAGCGTAATCGGGAACTGGATACCATTCGCCAGGTCGGCAGCGCACTGGCATCATCCACATTTGATATCAGTAAGGTTCTCAAATACACCATGGATATGATCCGTGAGGTGATGAATGTCGAAGCGGGTTCGCTCTTATTTCTGGAAGAAGACGAACTTGAGGTGGCCGTGGCATTTAATATTAAAATTAAATCCATGAAAAAATTCCGCCTTAAGATGGGGCAGGGAATTGCCGGTTATGTGGCTGCCAGGGGTAAATCGATTCTGGTCAATGATATTGAAAAATCCCCTCATTTCTTTCCGATGGTTGATCAATCCACCGGATTTAAAACCCAATCGGCGTTGTGTGTGCCGATGGTATCTCAGGGAAAAGTGATCGGTGTTATCGAGGTACTCAATAAGATCAACGGAGAGTTTAGCATGGATGATAAGGACCTGTTGCAATCCATCGCAACCTCCGTCTGTATTGCGCTGGAGAACGCCCGCCTTTACAAAGAAACCGTGTCTATGGCCGAACAAGAGCGCGATATTCGCCATATGTTTCAAAAATTTGTCCCCAAGGAGGTTCTGGATAAAATTATTTATGATTCGGAACACGATAAACCGGAAATTGAAGAATTAAAGACACTTACATTGCTCAATATTGATATCCGGGGCTTTTCGGATATATCCCGCCAAATCGGTTCCCAGAAAACGGTATCGCTTTTAAACAGTTTTTTTTCGGTTATGGGCGGCATTGTGTTTAAACATAACGGGATCGTCGATAAATATCTGGGAGATGGATTTCTGGCCTTGTTCGGAGCGCCGGTATCAAGTACCAAAGATGCCGAGAACGCCATAGAAGCAGGTTTTGAGATGCAAAAATCACTTACCGCCGTGAATCGGTATTTGGAAAAGAAATACGGCGCAACGGTCCAGATGGGGATCAGTATTCATACCGGTGAGGTCGTGGTTGGTAACATTGGATTTGAAAAGAAAATGGACTATACCGTGATCGGAGATTCGGTAAATACGGTGTTCCGATTGCAGAATCTTACAAAATCATTTCCGAATGGAATCCTAATTAGCGAAAACACGTTGCGGGCGACACGATCCAGACCGGATGTTGGCGAAATCAAGATCTCACCCGATCTAAAACATGAATTTGGCGGTATGAAGGTCTATGAGCTATTGAGCCAAAAATCAGGCAAACCATACGCTGTTGCCGTCAATTAGCTAGCCTGTATCTGCTGCATTCAAAACGCCGTTTCATCCTCAGGATTGCACCAACGTTTTCACCCTTTCATTTGGTTGATATTTCGGCTCACCGATTTTAAGGCAGATTCTTGACAATGGCCGTCTTACCCATTAGTTTGACACAAACATGATTCCGGTTCATTGCGGGTTTGCGACGGAGGAAGATATGCAAAAGGAATATCCGGGGACTTTAAAAGGACAGTTTCTGCTATCCATGCCTAGTTTGTTGGATCCTAATTTCCATCAAACCGTGACATGCATGTGTGAGCACAACTCAGAAGGCGCCATGGGTCTGGTGGTCAACCGGGTTCATGAGGCCCTGATGGCAAAGGATATTTTCGAAGAGCTAAAAATTGATTATACCAAAGGGGCCGAATCCATCCCGGTCCATATGGGCGGGCCGGTTCACATCACCGAGCTATTCGTGCTTCATGGTCCTCCCTTTGACTGGGAGGCCTGCCTGAAGATTACCGCAACCCTGGGGATGAGCAATACCAAAGATATTATAGAGTCGATTGCCTTGGGTAAGGGACCGGATTCATATATAATAACTCTAGGTTGCGCCGGCTGGGGTCCCGGGCAGCTGGAAGCCGAAATTAAAGAAAATGCCTGGTTAACCTATCCAATTTTCGAGGAGAATATTTTTAAGATGCCGGTTGAAACACGCTGGGAGGAGGCGGTGAAGAAGATGGGGATCAATCCTACGCTGCTTTCCGATACGGCCGGTCATGCTTAATGGGGGCGTTTGTTTTACGCGCTTGACTTGGCTTTCGCTTTAGGTTTCTTTTTCTTCAAGCAAACTTTATCTTTTTTAACGAAAGCGCACAATTTCGGATTATAGTATTCTTTGCAATTTAACGGGTTATATAGCGGGCACTCAGGATGTTTTTCGGACATATATTAATTTTCCCCTTCTTAAATTAAATTCTTTACCAAACCGGCTTTTTGTCGCGGTGACTTCTTCCAAACGATTTTATCTTATTTTTTGAGCAACCGCATATCGAATCGGCAGAAAGCTGGGGATCGTTCGTTGGTTGAAATAATGAGCCGCTAATATTTAGAAATGCGACCCTGCCAGCCGGAATTCTGCCAAAACGCCGTTTTCATACCATAAAATCTATTGCTTTACAAGGTATTATATCATAATCAATTCCACTATTGCCAAAGATGATATTCAAAAAATTTATAGCACCGGTTCCGGGCAAACAGCCAGCCGCTATTAACGATTCAATTCTTGCAAATATCGCACAAGAAGGGTAGTTTCAAAAATTACGTGGAAAATGCGTTCAAACATTTTTTGAAGCGCTATTAGAAATGCCAAGACACTTTTCAATGGGGACGCCATGGCTCACAACGTATGCAAATCAGTTATTCTTTTCTTTTTGATGGTATTATTTGTTTTACTAACCGGACAAAGAATTCAGGCTGAGAATGCCGCTGCTGCGGATCCGGCAAGTAGCGGGGACAGGGCCGTTGAGGAAACCCTTCAGGTACCGGAGAATCTGGAGGGCGATCAGATTGACTCATTTCTGGCCACCCTGAGCGATGCCCAGGTCAGACGGTTGTTGATCCAGGAGCTGAAAAAAGAAGCGTCGCGCGAACTTGCTGAAGGCGAATCCCAGGAGGAGACCGGCGGGCTGGCAGGTTTAATCCAGAAATTCAAATTCATCTCCAATTTTATCCAGTGGCGTCTTTACGAACTTAAATCCGGTGCCGGAGCAGATCCGGAAGATCTTCCCAAGATATACAAACTGCTGGGCAAAAATGAGAGAAAAGAAAAACCCGATGCATTTAAAACCATTGCCAGTGTTATCGCGGTTTTCCTGGCCAGCTTTGTTATTGTCTGGTTTCTTCGCCGGTTTGCGGTCTCCACCTACCGCCGCATTGAAACCGCCACATCCGTCAACATCAAATCCAGAATAGGGGGCCTGACGCTGCTATCCTTGCTGGATATTTTGTTCATGTTCATCTTTGCTTTCGTCACCCTGGCACTGTTTTTTATTTTTATGGATCGCACTGGTCCCCAACGGGTGCTGGTAGCCACCTATTTGGCGGCTTTCTTGATCGTTATGGCAGTCCAACTGGTTTTGCGATTTTTCCTGACCCCGAAGATTCCGACCCTCAGGTTTTTGCCGATGGATGATGAAACTGCCGTATATCTATACCGGTGGCTGGTTGCCGTTGCGGCGGTGATTACCTTCGGGTGGTTTACGAGCGGAATCTTCCGCGTGGCCGGTGCCAGCGAAGAAAACTATCTCATCATTGTATTATTCGTCTCGTTGTTGGCGATTATGATGATTATCATCATGATTCTACAAAAACGCCAACAGGTTCGAGAGTCACTGGCAAAGGGTTTGCCTGAAACCGGTTTTCGGGCTTTTCTGGCAAGAATCTGGCACATTCTGGCTATCTTCGCAGCGCTGTTGTTATGGCTTTTTTCGGCATTCAACCAGTTTTTGGGCGAAATTCTTCCCGGCGCCCCCGGAATAAAAACTCTGGTGCTCGTGCCGGTGTATATCTTACTCGATTGGGCGCTGCGGGAGATCTTGAAGGTTGCATTTGGAATCGCGGCAAGACCCGACGAGGTCAGCCAGAATCTGCCATTTGGCGATTTGAAAACTTCAGATTTTGCAGCCGAAGGAAAAGCCGAGGACAGGACAGACGCTGAAACCGTTGAAGAAACTGGAGAACCAGATAAGGAGGTTGTATCAGCAAGCACCGAAAAAGAGGAATCGCTCATCGGCAAACATATGGATGTACGCCGTATCAATCGTTTTATTGGCGGCGGACTGCGCATTGTACTGGCGGCCTTTGTTTTCTTCTACCTTTTGAAGATATGGGGCGTTGATATTCAGTTCGGTATCGCCGTAGCCAAGGCCGCTTCTAATATCCTGATCGTGGTATTAATTTGTTATGTGCTTTGGGAAGTCATCAGCGCCATGATTCAACGCCGGTTGGCCGAAGAAATGCCGGAAACCGATGAGGATATGGAAGAAGGCGGTGCCGGCGGTTCACGCATCGGAACGCTCCTGCTGTTGCTGCGAAAATTCATGTTTGCGGTCATCACCGTCATGGCAACCTTGATCATGCTCTCCTCGATTGGCGTTAACATCGGCCCCTTGATTGCCGGCGCCGGCGTCATCGGCCTGGCCATCGGTTTCGGGGCCCAGACCCTTGTGAAAGACATTATTGCCGGCGTGTTTTTTTTGATGGACGATGCCTTTCGTGTCGGTGACTACATCGAAGCCGCGGGGACAAAAGGCATGGTGGAACACATCTCGCTGCGCTCCTTGCGGCTGCGTCATCCGCGGGGAATGGTCAACACCATTCCATTTGGTGACATCGGCATCGTGACCAATATGAGCCGGGATTACATTATCACCAAACTCGACTTTCGGGTTCGCTATGACACCGATATCGATCAGGTCAGAAAAATCATTAAAAAGAAAGTATATGAGCCGATTATGCAGAACGAAGAACTGGGGCCCAAGCTGCTCGATAAAATAAAATCCCAGGGCGTCAGACAGATGGATGACTCGGCCATGATCATGCGGATCAAATATAAAACCGAGCCCGGTCAGCAGTTCATCATCCGCAAAGAGGTGTATCGCTTAATGCAGGAGGCCTTTCGCGAAGCCGGCATCGAGTTTGCCCATCGCAACGTAACGGTGTACATGCCGCCGGAAGACGCTGAAGCGGAGAACGATGACACATCTGATCAAAAGATGACCGATAAGGCCGCTGCCGCTGCGGCCATCGCGGTGGCCCAGGCTGAAGCGGACGAACTGGCAAAAACGGACGAACAGAAGCCGAAATAATCGTCATTTTCGAGTCAAAAAAAGAAGGCCCTGAAGGTTTAAATGCTCAGGGCCTTTGATTTAGAAATACCGATTTTAAAATAATTTTCGAGAAGTTGTTTCAAAGCTGCAGATCAGGCTCAAGGGTCCCGCTAAGCGGGATTACATATC
>JASFIU010000296.1:0-6176 GCA_050122495.1 Desulfobacterales bacterium
TACAGATAGGGAATAATAATGGCCATCACCGCAAAAAACATCATCATGGCACTTGAAGCACCAAATCCCAAACGGCCCCGGTTAAAGGCAAAAGCATACATGAAGGTCGCGGGCAAATCCGAAGCGTATCCGGGTCCGCCTCGAGTTAGCACCATTACAAGGTCGAAACTCTTGATGGCGATATGAGATAAAATGATCATCGTGCTTAGAAATGCCGGACGCAAACTTGGAATAATGATACGCAAATAAATTCGAGGCAAGCTCGCCCCATCGACCTGAGCGGCCTTTATGATCGCATCATCAATGCCTCGCAGACCGGCCAAAAAAAGGGCCATCACAAAACCGGTTGATTGCCAGACGGCGGCAATCACCACGGTATAAATCGCCATTTCGGAATTGACCAACCAGTCAAAGTTGAAATCAACGAATCCCAGATTTCGAACGAGTCGTTCCAGGCCTAAATCAGGATTGAGAATCCACTTCCAGGCAGCCCCGGTTACAATAAATGAGAGTGCCATCGGGTATAAATAGATGGTACGCAGTGCCCCTTCAACGCGAATGCGCTGATCGAGAAAGATGGCTAATATTAATCCCAGCAAAATACAGGCGGCGATAAAGAGACCGGCAAATATGAGAAGATTCCTGAGGGCGACCATCCACCGATCGCTTTTAAATAATTTTTTATATTGAAATAAGGGGTCCTGGGAATAGGAATGCGTCAAGATCGTGTCTTTATAAATACGCGTTTTTTCCGCACCAATTTGCCTTTTGATATCTCTTAAAAATTTACTTTTTTTGTTCGTTCGCTCTCGCTTTTCCAGGATGCGTAATTTCGTTAATATATTCTCCGAAACACCCGCATCTTTCATTTCGTTTAAGGCTTTATTTGTAATTTTATACCCGGCCGCAATTTTGTAACTGGGCAGTAGTGCAGATTGGGTCATGGAAATCCATGCAGTCCATAAAATGAAACCGTAAACAAAAATGAGAGCCGCCGCAAATGTTGGCGCCAGAACAAGTTTTGGAATAGCATCTTCCAGGTAATCGAAAAATCTTTTGGAAGGAGATGGGTTTAGATCAGCCATTTCGCTCGATTCATATAAAAGATGGGCCCCCCTTTTCAGGTAGGGCCCATTTAATGGGTAATTTACTTCACTGCTTCTACTTCACGTGCTAATTTCGCCGCAGCATCTTTGGCTGACATATCGGAATTGTAAAAATTGGTGACGACATCCATGATCGCGCCTCTTGTGGCTGGAAATACCGCCATTTCGTGCGCCATGCTGGGAACCAAACCGCCGCTGTCCGCACCGGCGACAAATGCATTCATCGATCTTAAGGCGGGATCGTCAAAAGGCGCCCGCGGCATCCCTAATCGAACCGGAATTGAACCCTTATTCACATTAAAGACCTCCTGGAATTTCGGCTGCAGGATCAAGCGGGCCATCGCTTTTTGGGCTTTTATTGCTTCCGGATTCTTTTGCTTAAACATGATAAAGCTGTCAACATTAAAAAGGAATTGACCGCTGGTTCCCGGAGCCGGCATCGCAATATAGTCGGCTCCCGGCATTTTGCCGGCGGCGGTAAATTCTCCCTTGGCCCAGTCGCCCATAAATTGCATCGCCGCTTTGCCTTGAATAACCATGGCGGTTGCCAGGTTCCAATCGCGTCCCGGGGCGCCTTTATCTGTATACGATTTGATCATTTTTAGGATTTCAAGCGCCTTGACCATGGTGGCGCTATTCAAGGCACCGGCCTCCGCATCCACTAAAGCACGCCGGTAAAAATCCGATCCGCCGACTCCCGCAACGATTATTTCAAAGACCGTGGCTTCCTGCCAGGGCTGTCCACCCCAGGCCACCGGAATGAAACCGGCTTTTTTGATTTTCTTTGCAGCGATTTCGAATTGCTCCCAGGTCGTTGGAAGCTGGGCACCGGCTTTGCGGAAGACCTCCGGGTTGGCCCACATCCAATTAATCCGATGCACATTTACCGGGACGGCGACATAAGCGCCTTCATATTTCATTACATCGGCCACAACCTTCGGGAGCAATTGATCCCATTCTTCGGCTTTGGCGACATCATCTAGATTTGCTAAAACCCCTTCATCCCCCCATAGTTGGATTTGGGGGCCTTTGACCTGTGCGGCTGTGGGCGGGTTCCCGGCAACCGCACGGGACTTTAGAACCGTCATCGCAGCATCGCCGCCACCGCCTGCAACCGCAAAATCTTTCCAGGTGTGCCCTTCATTTTCCAGCTGCTTCTTGAGCACCGCAACCGATTTGGCTTCTCCGCCCGAAGTCCACCAGTGTAGGACTTCGACCTCACCCCCAAATGCATATCCAGAAAACATGCAGATCGCTGCCATACCCACCAGAATCTTTTTGATCAATTTAGAATTCATTTTGCCCTCCTTTTAGATTCAGGTTTTTAAAGATACAACAAAAGACCTCCTGCTATTAAATTAGAAGAATAAAACCCCACTTCTCATCACGGCGAGAAATGGGGTTTTAATTCTTAAACATGGCTATCTCGGAGTTTGGGTTAGCATATGAAGGTGATGTAAGCCCTTTTAGCATGAAGGCTTTTTAGAAGTCAATGATTGTCGATTTGGCTTACAAACGATCACGCAATAAAATTCGAACAAATAAAAACGATTATGATATGATTAAATTAAGCCTGACCAATCAATTTACTGAGGTTGAGCTCAGAATCCGGGATTGTCAAATTTTACACCGTAATGGGAAATGGAAAAAATGGAATCTGCCAAGGAAATCTGCCAACAGGTTGTAAACAACGTTGAAAAAGTGATTCGCGGTCAATTTGCGGCCATTCGAAAAATTGTCGGGGCTTTTGCCAGCGGTGGTCATATTCTGATCGAAGACTATCCGGGCACCGGCAAAACCACCCTGGCAAAATGTCTGGCGAAATCAATGGCGGTTGCCTTCAAACGCATCCAGTTTACGCCGGACCTCTTGCCTTCTGACATTTTGGGTGTTTCTATTTTCGACCAAAAAGACCAACGCTTTTGCTTTCATGAAGGCCCGATTTTCACGAATGTGCTGCTGGCCGATGAAATCAACCGCGCATCTCCCCGGACGCAATCTGCGCTGCTCGAAGCCATGGCTGAATCACAGGTCAGCATTGATGGACAGCTCAGGCCGCTGGAAGAACCTTTTTTCGTCATCGCCACCCAAAACCCCGTTGAAACCAGCGGGACTTATCCGTTGCCCGAGGCCCAGATGGATCGGTTCGCACTGCGATTTTCACTGGGGTACGTGCCCATCGAAGAAGAAATGAAAGTCCTGGCCGACCAACGCCAAAGCCATCCCATTGAAGATCTGACAGCCTGTATCACCCGGAAGGATGTCGTGCATTTAAGAAACCAGGTCAAGCAGGTGCGGGTCAGTGATGAGTTAAGGGAATATGCGGTCAAAATCGTCCGGGCGACCCGCACGGCAGATAACGTTACGATGGGCGCCAGTCCACGGGCATCCCTGGCATTAATGAAAACCGCGCAGGCAATTGCGCTTTTCGACGGCAGCGAATTTGTCACTCCGGAGCATATTCAAGAAATTGCCGTACCGGTAATTGCGCACCGCATCGTGATGGACCCCCAGGCGCGTTTTGCAGGCCTGGCCGCCGAACAGCTGGTTGAAGACATTGTAAAAAGTATTGCCGTGCCGGCCTGACGAGTTATTCAGATTGAATTCAGATTGACCAAGAAAATTAAATGAAACGGGTTTTCTATTGGTTTTACCGCTGGGTTTTTAGGGTTATCGCCTACCTCTCCAGGCGATTTACCCCGGCAGGGTATTTTTTGCTTTTGCTGTTGGTATTGTCGGCCATCTTTGGCGCCGACACCACCCTGGCCATGGTTTTCCAGATCTTTACCTTTGCCGCTTTTTTGCTTTTGATTGCCTTTGTGCTCAGCCTCAGAATGCGATTGCGCTTTGATGTTCAGCGGAAATTACCCCGCTTTGTGACAGCGGGCCGGCCTTTTTCCTATGACGTCCGCATCCAGAATCCATCCAACCGGCCCTGCAGCGATCTGCAAATTACCGATGAATTTGAACGTTCGCGCCTGACCTATCCGGAATTTTTCCGTGGCACGACAGACTCGCAGCTGCGCAAAAAATCCCTGACGCGCAAACTGGGACCGTCGCTGTGGTCCTCCCTATTAGCGCGAAAGCAGGGGGCCCGGAGGGAACCGGCCATTCGTGCAGATTTGCAACCCAACGAAAGCAAAAATGTGCGCCTGCAGATGCTGCCGGTGCGCCGGGGCCGAATCCGGCTGGCCGGGATCACTGCAGCGCGTTCTGACCCCCTCGGGCTCTGCTATGCCCGCAAATTCATGCGCCTGCCACAGTCAATTTTGGTGCTTCCCAAACGCTATGCCCTGCCACCGGTCCAATTACCCGGCGGACGCCGGCACCATTCAGGCGGCATCGCCTTAACCACTTCTGTGGGTGAATCTGAAGAATTCGTATCGTTGCGCGATTACCGGCCCGGTGATCCGCTGCGAAAATTTCACTGGAAAAGCTGGGCCCGCACCGGCAAACCGATTGTGAAAGAATACCAGGAAGAATATTTTGTTCGCCATGTTTTGATTTTAGACACCTTTATCGGAGAACTGCACAGCGAGGCTTTTGAGGAAGCCGTATCTTTAGCAGCTTCTTTTGCCTGTACCCTCCAAACCCAGGAGTCGCTTTTAGACCTTATTTTCGTGGGGCTTGAGGTGTACTGTTTTACTTCCGGCAGGGGACTGGGACAGACCGATAAAATTCTCGAAGTGCTGGCGGATGTCCGTCCCTGTGATGACAAGCCCTTTGAAGCGATGTTTCCGACCGTAATTTCAAGGGCCGAGTTTTGTTCCGGTTGTATCTGCATTTTTGTGACCTGGGACGAACAGCGCCGAAAGCTCGTGCAGCTGCTGCGAAATTTGGGCCTACCTGTTTTTGTTTTGGTGATACTGGAACCGGATGATCCAACCATCCCTGATCCCGGCCCCATGAGCGACATTGCCAAAAATTTTCATGTTTTGCGGGCCGGTGAAATCGAAATGGGGCTCGAACAGATATGAAAACGCCACCCCTGTTGATCGGTGCCGCCATATTATTCTGGGGAGTAGAGGTGCGTCAGGTGGTGCCGGCGGTCTGCATGGCCGTTGCGGTGGAAGCATCACGCTGGATCAAATACCGCTGGGATTTTAAAGAAGTCGATTTCAGGAGAGTTTCAACGCTTTGCACCCTGGCACTTCTCAGCACCACGCTATATCGGTTCTTGACGGGCTGGTTCAACCATTCGACCTGGATGATCCTCAAATGGATGCCCGTGTTCATGCTGCCCCTGCTTTTGGCACAGGCTTACAGCACCGCCGGACACATCAATCTAAGTGCGCTGTTTTTGCGGCGCAGAACACAGATCAAAGTCAATCAAAGCAAGCACCGCTATTTTGATTTGTCCTACATTTACCTGGCGATTTGCATCTTTGCCGCCGGTTTTGCCAACACCCGCGACGCCCTGTTTTATGTTGGCATCTTGAGTCTGGCGGGCTGGGCGCTATGGCCATATCGATCCCGAAAATCCTCGGCGGCGCTTTGGATTACCCTGATACTGGTGGCCGCCGGAGCCGGCTATTTGGGGCAGATGGGCCTGTCAAGACTGCAAATGGTAGTCGAAGAAAAAGCCGCTGACTGGTATTTTAAGACCAGCGATGGGCCCTACCGGAAATATACCCGGATCGGTGAAATCCTGGATGGCAAATTATCCGACCGGATCGTTTTTCGGGCGCGCCCCGGTGGTGTGGATGAACGTTCTCTGCTGCTGCGTGAAGCCACCTACGATTCCTTCAGATCCATCCCTTCCATGTGGATCGCTTCCAGCAAAGATTTCAACCGGCTGCAAAAAAGCACCGACCCGGCTTCGTGGCTCCTGGCAACCGGCAACGATGAATCCAGAACCTGTGCGATTGCGCAATATCTGGAGGGCGAAGACGCCTTATTAAAAATGCCCAATGGCGCTTTTCAAATCGACGGTCTCGAGGTCGATCACGCTGAAAAAAATGATTTCGGTGCGGTTAAGGTCCGGGGAGCGGGTCTGACGACCTACCTCGTCCGTTATGGTCCGGGGTCACCGCTAATCTCACCGCCCGGCAGCCATGACCTCCAAATCCC
>JASFIU010000297.1:0-6157 GCA_050122495.1 Desulfobacterales bacterium
AGGGGTGGCCCCGGGTCCACTGTTGTTGATGTAACGGTGACACCACCGCAGGTTTTAAGAGAAGGGCAGGTTAAGGCTGGCGACATATTGGGCGTCGTTACCGAAGTATAGCGTTTTGTCGCACAAGTAATTTACAAAACTCTGGCCTTTTTTAGGTTTCCCTCCTTCGCCTTAAAGGCTACGGAGGACAAGCAGGTTTCGGGTGTCAGGTGTCAGCAAAAAACTAACAGAACTCAGATGACAGTAAACAGAAAGCAGTCTGGCCTTCGTCATCGATTTGCCTGAGCCATTCGAGCCCGAGCTCAAGGCCGAGGGACTCTTCGCAGGCTGTCATCTCTTCTCTGCCCTCTGTATTTTTCTGACACCTGTCTGCCCTGCGTAGCCTTAATGGCGAAGAAGGGAACACTGACACCTGAAACCTCTGTTATTTAAAGAACTCCCCTGGACTAAAATATACAATACCACTTTTGTAACATTTTTGTGAGCATGACAATAGAACGGATTCCAACCTATTGACAATCTTCAGGAATTTGCTTATAAAACTCAATGCTTTGCCGGAGTGGTGAAATTGGTAGACGCACTGGACTCAAAATCCAGCGGATCTTGTATCCATGTCGGTTCGATTCCGACCTCCGGCACCAATAAACAAAAAGGGTTGGCCTTTTGGCCAACCCTTTTTGTTTTCTTATCAACCAGGCTGGACTATATTGGTTTCATCGGATAAAATTCAAGTCCCATTTTTAAAGTATATTTAAAACTTATTCATCAAGGCCCCAGCAAAGCATAAAATGATAATACCGTCGAAATCCAAGCGGCGAAAACAACAGAAATTTTAAGTAAATCACTTTTAAGTCCCTTCTGGACCACATTTTTTTGTTCAATTACATTTAACTTATGCGCCTTTAGTTCTTCGCGCGGACCCCATGTGAATGATGTTTCTTCATTTGATTCGACCTCCAACTGTTCCTGATGTGCCTTTCGGATATCGTCTCTTTCACATGGTAGTCGTAATTCGTCGGCACATTTTTTGGCAATTTTACTGTCAATATTTTGTATGTCTAAAATATAACCCGTCAACAGTGCCCGATCGCAAATGGTGTTGATCAGGCGAGGATAACCTTTTGAAAATGAGAAGATTTCAGAAACAGCATCAGGGCTGAATATTTCTTCCTCTGATCCTGCAACCCTGAGACGGTGTTTGATATAGTCCAGTGTTTCAGGTTCTGTCAGCGGTTCAATGTCATAATGTACGGCGATCCTTTGGCGTAAGGCTTTGTTTCGTTCATCCATTATGAGTTCATGTAGTTCATTTTGCCCTACAAAAAATACATTTATTAATTTTGCATCCTGTCTTTCTATATTAGTTAAAAGACGAATTTGTTCCAGAAGTTGCTGATTGAGTCTTTGGGCTTCATCAATTATCAACAACGCTTTTTTCCGATTTGAATATGTATTGTGCAAAAAGTTTTCGAACTGGATTAGAAAGTCTCCCTTAGTATCAAAATCCATGTTGATGTTAAATTCTTTTGCAAGCAGTCCAAAAAAATCAACAATGCTAAGGTCAGGATCAGGAACAGATGTGATTATAGCATCGGTATTGTTTTCCTTTAAAAAGCAATTTATCAGCGTCGTTTTTCCCGTCCCAATATCCCCGGTGAGTAAAAGAAATCCCTTATTTTCCTGAATCCCATATTTTAGGTAAGCCAGTGCCTCTTTGTGTTTTTCACTGAGCCAAAGAAATTTTGGATCAGGGTTTGTCTCAAAGGGCATAGCTGTAAAATTGAAGTGCGTAAGATACATTGATTCTTGGCTCTATAATTTCAGTCTATGTCAGAATCTGCTTTTTACCCTAGCCGTTTTAATAAAACCTGGCCTGATCGTGATCGGGAATTGTTAAAAATAGGCCTAAATCACTTCTTTTTAAATTTCTTTCTTAATACTGCCAGGCCGGCTGCACCGGCACCAACCAGAAGCCAGGTTGCCGGCTCGGGCGTAGGCACAGGGGCTGTAGGCTCATCGTTCACCGGAGTAAACCCAAACATAGCTTTGTCTCCCGTATTAGACTTTTTATTATTACTCCTACTGCTGAATGCGTAAGTTTTTCCATCCTGGGAGATCTCAAGCAAAAAAGGGGCGAACAGGATTGTAAGGCATACCGTAAGGCAAAATAATATTTTTAACTTTGAATATAACATATTAACACCTCCAACAATTGTTACTCTTACTTTTCTCCTTACAAAGTAGATAGTTCTAATCTTTGCACGGCCTAAGAATTTAGGGTGTTAAGGTAAAATGTTGGCGGGTTTGATTGCAGAAAATGTGGTTATTATATTTAATTCCTTGGGAGCAAATTTGCATTTACAAAAGGCCAAAAGATGATGGTAGGTTCTGATCGATCTTTATTTTAAATATTTCGACAATTTTAGATCATGCAGATTCGCACTTGACCATCTGGTGATTCTGACCCAACCATCTCGCCTTTCTGCCTGGGCCCTGCGGTCGTGCAGAATTTTTCTTCTCTCAGGTCCATTATAGAAGAAACGGTGTAAGTTAAAAATTTTGCGTCTGTCTTTACCAGTGCGTCTCTCTGGAAATCTCCGAAAGACCTCCGGCATTTTCTGGCCTCCTTTTCTATTTAGTGATCAATGCAAATGTATCTAAGAATGTGCTAAATGCAAAAGGTGTTCCAATAAAAATAAATAAAAAAGTAATGTAATTACAATATGTTAACTTTAAAATGCCTATAAATCTACAAATAAACATGAAGCTAGGTTCATAAATTTAGGTAAGAAATGAAATAAATTTGAAATTATTCAGGTTTCAAGTTCGAAACAGGAAGGAACTCCAGAAAGTTTTTTAGTATCAGGTTACCATTCTTAAAGAGGTTTTCGATAAAAGAAATACGGTATAAAGGAACAAAATTCAATACTACTTACGGTCACTTGCCTTTGTCCTTTAAGCTTTGTTCCATATTCTGGCGCGCTTTGGCGTAGCCGGGATAGATCTTCAACGCTGCGCGAAATTGTTCGATCGCTTCTTCATAACGCCCCTGGCTTGCCAGAGTTACGCCCAGGTTGTTATAGGCTTCGGCATAATCTGGATCAAGCTGCAGCGCAGTTCTAAGATGATTTATGGACTCCTGGAGGCGGTTCTGACGCCGCAGGACCACTCCCAGGTTGTTATGCGCTTTGGCGAAATGCGGATTGATCTTTAATGCTTCGGACAGATATTTGTCTGCTTCTGCATAACGTTCTTGCATCAAGAGCGCCACCCCTAAATTGCTGAGCGTTTCGTAATCATTGGGCTTGAGCTCCAAGGCTTTGAAAAACTGGGTGATGCCTTCTTCGACCTGGCCCTGTTTTGCCAGGATATAGCCGAGATTGGCGTAAGCATTGGGATAATACGGGTTGATTTGTAATGCTTTACGATAATGTGCACGTGCTTCATCGTACCGGCCGGCACCCGCCAGGGCCGACCCCAAATTATTGTATGGCCGGGCCTTTTGCGGGGATTTCTTGAGGCAATCTTCCCAGAGCGTGATGCGATCGCGCCAAACCTGGTTTCTTTCATAGGTCCACACGGAGCCAACAATGGCCAGGGCACACAAAATCACCGTCTTCAGCCATGTCGGCTTGGCCCAGCGATAAACCAGCAGGACGATAATCAGGCTGAACATCATGGTGGGAATATAGAGCCGATGTTCAAAAATAATTTCAAGCGCAAAGATCGAAGACTCAATCACCAGGTTGCCCAAAAACCACAGAATGCCAAAAGAGATAAGGCGCTGATTTTTTGCCGTAATGACCGCCAGAACGATCAAAACGGCGATCGCCACCATCGAAAATAATGTCGTGATCGGATCCGTCAATGAAGATGACAATGCAAAATCATGATCCAGGTTCAGCCGGGAAGGATGCGGCCACAGAAAAAGGCTGATATAGAAAATGACCACCCGAAATTGCGTCAGGATGCGCTGGATCGGCGTAAAATTGCGGAATTTATATCCTGCCAGTATCTTGTCCAAGGGGTCGCTGCCCAGATAGATCAGGGCAATGATTCCCATCAACAAAAGTATCCCGGTCCATATCAAATAGTGCTCCTTTAACCATTTCAGGCTTAAATTCTGGAAGAAATACCATTCGTAAAGGAGGATAAAAAAGGGCAGGGTTGCTGCATTTTCCTTTGTGCCCAAAGCCAGTATTCCGGTCAGAATGCAACCCGCCAGCAACCCCCCCTTTGATCTAATTTGTGGGTTTATTCGAAAATGAACGTAGAATAAAAGTGATAAAATATAGAAAAGGGCAGCTAAACTGTTCATGCGCTGAACAATATAACTGATCGATTGCGTCTGCAGTGGGTGCACCATCCATATGGCTGCTGCAAAAAATGAAATCCATCTGGCGTTCGTATGCCAGGATTGCAATGCCGGGGTGCGGAATGTTGTCCGGATAAAAAAATAAAGCAAAATACCGCTGATGATATGGATGATGATATTGAGCAGACGGAAGCCGAATACATTGTAGCCGTGCAGATAATAGTTGAGCGCAAAACTGAGATATGCCACCGGACGGCGGTGTAATCGACTGTCAAAGGCCGCCTCGGCCAAATCGTTGAAATTAATCCGGGAAAGGCGAATATGCGGATTTTCCTGAATATTTATTTTATCATCAAAGATAAACGGACCTGTTAGCGTGTCGGCATAGATGAAAATTACCGGTACCGCCAACAACACCAGCACCCAAGCGCCATAAGAGTGGCGCCTGCCTGCAGAAAGGTTGCTTTTGTGAGCTTTCATTTTCTTATTATGGATGTTTTTGACTATCTGGGAAGCACTTCGGCCTCAAACCCATCTTTCCGGAGCTGGTTGGCAAGGGTTGCAGCAGCGTCTTTGCTCTCATAAGCCCCAATTAAAATGCGGGTCCGGCTTTGCCCGCTTCCGGACGGAAGGCTGTAGGCCAAATATCCTTTCGCCTGAAGCCTGGATTTAAGCTCTTTGGCCTCTTTTTCAGTATCGACAAGGCCAACCTGTACGGCATAAGGCTTTTTAGTGACCTTCACAAAGCGAAAGCTTCTTTTTTTCAACCCGGCGGCAGCGACCTTGGCCTCTTCTTGGGTTTTGTAGTAGCCGATGTACACCCGGTGCCATTCCCCTTTACCGGAAATCTGGACCGGGGAGGTAAAGGCTCGATCACCTTTTGTCATTAAATTCCGGGCCACCTGGTTTGATGTCTGCGGATCCCGAAAAGCACTGACCTGAATTGTATAAGGCAGGGGCTTGGAGGGCAAGGGCAAAGGTTTTGTTATTTTTGTTTGCGGCGGCGTGACTATTCCTTTTTCTTTAGACACAGGTACGGGTTTGTCTTTAGTTTTCTCTTTTAAGGAAACCTTTAAATTCTCGGCCTTGGGCGGTTTCGGCACAGCAGGGTAGTTGATCAGCAAAGCTTGTCGCGACCGGTAGATCTTGAGGTGGGCCATGTATTTCGGCACCTCCGAAGTTTGATCTGCCACCAGTAGCTTTTGAACGGCCTTCTTTTGGGTATCGATGGCCGACGCGTAGTTGCCGACGGCCGCATACGCCGCCGCCAGTGTATCCAAAGAGGGAGCGTTCGGCTTGAGTTCAACGGCCTTTTGCGCGAGCATGATAGCTCTGGCACCGTCGCGATAACGTGTATCGGTCGCGGTGGCCAATATCCAGGCTTTGTTATTATAAGCGTCGACAAAAAATGGATTAATTTCCAGGGCGCGGCCATAGTCATTCAGCGCCTGCTGCAGGTCTCCAATTTTGGTGTGCGCGAAGCCGCGATTATTATATGCTTCGGCATAGCGAGGGCGTATTTTAATCGCTTTATTATAATCGGCAATGGCCGTGTGAAAATCGCCTTTCAGCGCCCAGGTGACGCCTCTGTAATTATAGGCCTGATAGTCCTGGGGGATAATTTCGATGGCGGTTGAGAAAGCCTTGATGGCCTCATTATATTCATGCTTGCCGAGAAGTATGAGCCCTTTATCAACCCAGTCCCCTTCGTCGGCTCCCACACCCGGTCCGGGCAGAAATGTCATCAATGCGAAAATGGTCAGCAGCGTTAGGATGGATCGCATGCATATTCTCCTGGTTCGCTTTAAATCAAAAAGGCTGGAAAGCTGGGAAGCTGCAAGG
>JASFIU010000298.1:0-6145 GCA_050122495.1 Desulfobacterales bacterium
ACGATTTTGCCGCAGGCGGCGGCATTTTCGGTTAATGGAATGGTGTCGGTGACCACCAGGTTTTTAATATTCGAATTCATTATCCGTTCAATTGCCGGTCCTGAAAGTACCGCATGGGCACAGCAGGCATGAATGTCACGGGCACCTTCTGCTTTAAGGGCGTCGGCGGCCCCTGTCAGGGTGCCGGCTGTGTCGGCCATGTCATCGAGGATTACCGCCACCTTATCCTGCACATCGCCGATGACCGCCATGGCTTTGGCTTGATTCGGAGCAGACCGCCGTTTATCGATAATGGCCAGATCCGCATCCAGCCGTTTGGCAAATGCCCGGGCTCTTTCAACCCCGCCGGCATCCGGCGAGACAACCACAAGATTATTAAGAAAATGACTGCGGATATATTCGATCAGCAGCGGAGCCGCAAAAATATTGTCCACGGGGATATCAAAAAAGCCCTGGATCTGTCCGGCATGCAGGTCCATGGTAATCACCCGGTTGGCACCGGCAACCGCCACCATGTCCGCTACCAGTTTGGCGCTGATGGGAACCCGGGGCGCCACCTTTTTATCCTGCCGGGCATAGCCGAAATACGGCATCACCGCGGTGATTCTTCTTGCCGAAGAACGTTTAAGCGCATCAATCATTAACAGCAACTCAACCAGGTTGTCGTTTACCGGTGCGCAGGTGGACTGGATCACAAAAACATCCTTGGATCGAACGTTTTCATCAATTTCAATTTGGATCTCACCGTCACTGAACGTTTTCACCTGAGCATTGCCCAGGGGCAGGTGTAAATACTCGCAGATCTTTTGTGCCAGCGTAAGGTTCGAATTACCCGTAAAAATAGATATGCCTTCCATTTAGCCTACCATTTTCAAGAATTAATATTTTGAGGCGATCGAAAAATTAGGTGCTTTTGTGACAAAAGTCCTTATAATCACGAAAACACGAAATTTAGAAAGCACGAAAACTTTTAATTTTTTTTCGTGTTTTTGTTCTTTCGTGCTTTCGTGATGAATTGTTTTATTTTAGACTCCAGCCCTTCGGTGTTATTCGTTATGTTAAATCTATGGCTGGGGCGGGAGGACTCGAACCTCCGAGTGCAGGGACCAAAACCCTGTGCCTTACCGCTTGGCGACGCCCCAATATCCTCAAAGGCATACTCAGCTGCCCGGTTTCAGCGTTCGATTAGTTTAAAATCTGCATCAAGGATCGGATCCGTAAGAAACACCTGCAAATCTTTACCCTCATTATCAAAGCTCAGTGTCTGCTTGGCTGTTTGGGCTGTATCGGCATTATCGAAAAGACCGAACACGGTCGGTCCGCTTCCGCTCATCAGCGCACCGACCGCACCCAGGTTTAGCAGTTTTTCTTTGGCCAAACCAATTTCAGGGTATTTGAGGGCTGTAACCCGCTCAAGATCATTGGTTAAATGATCCGATGGATTGAACCGGTTTCGTTTAAAATATTTGGTTGTAGGTTGTTTTTTACCTTTTGTCAATCCAAAATTCAGGTTTTGATACACCTCGGCAGTTGAAACGCTAAATCCTGGATTTAATAACAAAATATGGTACCGCAAATCCCCTTCAAATGGTTGCAGTTTTTCGCCGATGCCGGTGGCAATCGCCGGCTTTTGGAAGATAAAAAAGGGCACATCGGCACCGAGCTTAAGCCCCATTTTCATGAGATGCTCCGGTGAAAAGGGATGCCCATAATAGGTGTTTAATGCCAGCAGAACACTGGCAGCATTGCTGCTTCCCCCCCCTAAACCGGCACCCACCGGAATATGTTTTATTAGATCGATTTTAATGCCCCGAGCGGTATTCAGCTGGCTTTGAAACAGACACGCTGCTCGATGAGCCAGGTTGGTTGAATCGGCCGGAACCTGCGGATGTGAACAAAAAATCTCAACCGGACCCGAACGGGGGCCGCCGACCTGCAATGAAATCTCATCGAGAAGATTGATACGGCACATCAGGGAAAACAATTCGTGATAGCCGTCAGGGCGTTTGCCGCGCACGTGCAGAAAAAAATTAATTTTGGCAGGCGAAAAAATTTTCATTTTTCCAGCTGGACTGCAAAATAACCACGGTTTCGTCTTTTGAGCAGCATGGCTATCGGGTCACCCGTGTTCAAGTTATCGACGATTCTTTTGTAATCATCAAGATTCTTAACTTCCTTCCGATTGACACCTTTAATGACATCGCCGATCTGCAATCCGGCATTTTCACCCCGGCTGCCGGATTTGACTCCAACCAGAATCACACCTTCTGTGTCGGAAACAGCAAAGCGCCGGGCGTTATCCGATGACAAATCGGCAACCTGGATGCCCAACTCAGCGCCGTTCTTTTCAGGCGCCTTTTTTGCAGTCAGTCTGGCGTTGTTTCGTTTTGCAACCGTAACCTGAAAATTTTTAAGCTTGCCATCGCGCAGCACCTTTACGGCGGCTGTTTCGCCGACATTTAAACCGGCCACCAGTTGCAACAGTTCCCGACTGTTCTCGACTTTTTGACCGTTGACCGCAACAATGATGTCTTTTGGCCGGATGCCGGCCTTATCCGCAGGATCTCCGGAAACCACATCGGCAACCAGCGCCCCCTTGTGTTCCTCAATATCGAAGTATTCGGCCAGATCATTGGGCACATCCTGTATACTCACACCGAGCCATCCCCGGGTTACCTCGCCGCTTTCTTTAAGTTGCGCGACCACATTTACGGCCAAATTGATGGGAATGGCAAAACCGATGCCGTGGCCGCCTGCAAAAATCATGGTGTTAATCCCGATGACCTCACCATCCATATTCAGAAGCGGGCCGCCACTGTTTCCGGGGTTAATGGAGACGTCGGTTTGAATAAAATCATCGTAAGGACCCGACTCTAATATCCGGCCCTTGGCACTGACAATTCCGGCCGTAACCGTATTTTCAAGGCCAAAGGGATTGCCAATCGCAACCACCCACTGGCCGATCTTAAGCGAGTCGGAATCACCTATTTTCACGACCGCAAAATGATCATCCGATTGGATCTTGATTAAGGCAATATCGGTGTTGGGATCCCGGCCGATAATTTCGGCCTCATAGACCTTTTCGTCTCCCAGGATGACCTCAATCTCATCGGCATTTTCGATAACATGATTGTTGGTCACCACGTAACCCGCTTTATCAATGATAAATCCGGACCCAAGACTGCGCTCTTCGAAATTCCGGTTAGGCCTTCGGCCGAAGAATTTTTCAAAAAATTCCGGCACCGGTTCCTCTTCTCGAAAAGGCTCCTGCTGAAAATGTCGAAATCCCTGTCCGCCGCCCCGGGTGGTCTTGAGGGCCCGAATGTTAACGACTGCCGGACCGGCCATTTCAGCCAGAAAACTGAAACTTTCAGGCACCATCTCAATATTAAGCGCTGCGGCTTCAGCATTGGAGGCCACCGCAGAAGGCAGATTCATTATACCGCCGATAATTTCCTTAAGACGATTCACCCGCTCAGATGGAAGATTATCGCAAGCGCAAATAACCAGCAGGATGAGGATTCCCAAAACCAAAATTTTGATCTTGGGTTTCTTCCTATTTCTAAAGCGGTACCTTTGATTCATAGGATCGATCCTTTTTCGTGTTTCTGATCTAACGGTCAACACCCGGGTGTCGCGCGCACGCTCTAAAAGCCCAGGTGTCAGTCCAATTGGACCCAACCTTCAGGTAGGAAACTAGTGTTGTGTCCCACATAAGTGTTACGAAAATTGTGTGGTATATTTTAGTTCAGTTGAACTCTTAATTGTCTATGGTTTCAGGTGTCAGTGTTCAGGTGTCAGGAAGATACAGAGGGCAGACTGTTTCTGTTTTCAGTCGTCTGTTCTCTGACACCTGACACCCGACACCTGACACCTAAAATCAATAGGTGTTTTGTAATTACTTGTGGGGCACAATAGTAGTCTACCGACAGAATATATCTGTAAATGGGAGGAATAAGGGCAAATTTAAGGCTTCTCTTTGACATACATAATTCGCAAATCATAAAGGATATTTTTCAGCATGTTCTCTTCTTCTGTGCTTAAATTCCCGCTGGTTTTTTCTTGCAACATATTTAGTATGTCAATCGTCTGCTTGGCCATCGGCAGATTTTTATTTTTGGTGCCCGAGGACGGATCTTCTATAGCCCCTAAATGCAATAATGCCGATGCATTCAACGATGCCACAAACGTTGCAAAATTAATTTCCGGAAATTGGAGCGGCGGCTCATCTGTTTCGGCCGCCGGTTCTTCATCGGCCGCACTCGTCTCCGCCTCTTTTTTCTCATCAGCAGGCGGGGTCTCTTTTTCTTCTTCTTCCGCTTTTTCTTCGGTTTCGCCGTCCAACTTTCCTTCTGCGAATATCCTGCGGTCCTTTACGACAAAATCTTTTTTTTCTTCGTTTTCCTCTGGCATGTGTGACCTCCCTGTGTGAACCTTCAAATAATGGCGTTTATAACATATAGAGTAAGGCGATTTTGTCAAGTATAAAGCAAATTTTAGACATCTCCAAAGGCGTATTTACTGATCAATTCTTCAATATCCAGGGCGGACTCGGTTTCGGTTATGATGTCTTCGGGCCCAAGAATTTCGTCGGATCCGCCCGGGGTCAGCTTAATGTACTTATCCCCGATAAGCCCGGCGGTCTTCACCGAGGCAATCACATCATCGGTTAATTCAACATTTCTTAAGATTTTTAGCCGCACCAGGGCGACATGCTCTTTGGTATCCAGCTTGATGGAGTCCACCTGTCCGACTTTGACACCCGCAATCTCCACCTGGGCGCCGGCCTTCAATCCCGATACCGAATGAAACCGGGCGTTCAGAAAGTAATGATCATCACCCATCAACTCCATTTTGCCCAGTTGAACCGTCAGATATCCAATACAGATAAGTCCGATCAAAACAAAAATACCGACGCCTAATTCAACAGAAGATTTCTTCATTGTCCCTCCGGTCAAAAAAATCAGGTGTCAGGTTTCGGGTGTCAGGTGTCAGAGTTGAAGGAGCTGACACCTGAACACTGAAACCTGAAACCTTTGTTCTCAGATTCTACATTCGTAGAATATATTCTGTCGTTCTTCCACGCCCGCGAGCATCGCCTCGATTCGACTGTTTTCCTGTGCCTGGGCAATTCCGGCCGACAGAGCAAAACACAGCCCCTTGCCCGCCTCCGAGGGGTCAAAGATCGTATCCGTATTCAGGTTGCGGGACAGCTTTCTACAAAACATATCCGCCTGATCGGCATCCGTATCCGGCAAGACCACCATGAGTTTATTCATGTCGTAGCGAAAACAGGTGTCGGTCAGGTAAGTATTATTTTTTACAAAAGTAGCAAAATTTTTCAATGCGGTTTGACTGGCCACATGACCGGCAATCCGATCCACATCTTCCAGATTTTCGACCGAAAGCAGTACAATCGAAAAGGGACGCGAATGCCGCTGCAGCCGGAACATTTCCCGGGCCAGACGTTTCTGGCCCAGGGATTGCGAGGCAATACCGGTCAGTTCGTCATGCGGGCTTTCCAGGCCCTGGATAAAACTTCTCACCACCGGATCCGCCGTCTGTTGTATTTCTTCGGGGGTTCCCTCGAAACAAATCCGCCCGGCGTCCATCATGGCAACCCGTTGGGATATAAAAAATACATCGGGAATCTCGTGGCTGATGATGATGCTGGTGAATCCCAGCCGTTTTTGATAGTCGGATATCATACTGTGCACCGCCGTTTTCCGAATCGGATCAAGGCCGGTGGTCGGCTCGTCAAACAAAACAATTTCCGGATCCGTCACCAACGCTCTTGCCAGGGCGACCCGTTTTTTCATCCCTCCGGAAAGCTGAGACGGGTATTGATTATCAATATTATGCAGATCCAGCAGCTGCAGCTTATCCTGAACCCGATCGTGAATTTCCTTTTCGGTGTAGACGGTGTTTTCGGCTAGCGGAAGCGCGATATTCTCAAAGACGGTTAAAAAATCAAACAGGGCCGTATCCTGAAACACATAGCTGAATTTTCGTTTCAGTGCTTTGCGCTCCATTTTTTTCATCGAGGCCAGCGCTTTTCCCTCAAAAAGCACCTGACCGGAATCCGGTTCAAGCAGGCCGATGATGTGCTTGAGCAATACGCTCTTTCCCACGCCGCTCTGGCCAA
>JASFIU010000299.1:0-6118 GCA_050122495.1 Desulfobacterales bacterium
CATCTGGGATCAGGTCGACCGCAGCGCTGATAAGCAGAGGGTGCTGGTATTTACCTGTAACTGGAATCCTTACAACGGGATGGAAGCGGCGGCCGTCGAGCAGCTAACCTATTCTGCGGATATTTATCCGCTGCGGGTGATGTGCCTGGGGCGACTCGGGCCGGGGATTATCCTGAAGGCATTTGAGCGGGGTGCACACGGCGTTCTTTTATTGGGTTGCCCGCAGGATGAATGCCGTTATGAATTCGGGGGCCGTCTTTCCGAAGCGGCTTTTGCAGTTGCCAAAGAAATGGTTCGCACCATGGGTTATCCGGATCCATGGTTTAAGCTGGATCGGGTCGCGGCCGGTGATGGCAAAGCATGGGTGAACAAAGTTCAGGCCTTTATCGCCGGGCTAAACGGAAAGCAGGCCTAACCATGGGTAATTTGCAGAATATCGTTAATCGCAATCGTGCCTGGTACTGTTTGGAATGCGGCAAATGCAGTGCGGTTTGCCCGATCACCGCGTGGGAGACACGCGCCTATTGCAGTCCGCGCCTGCTGATTGAGAAAGCCCTGAATCGCCATTCGGCCGATATTTACGAAGATCCCCTGTTCTGGTCATGTTTGACCTGCAAACGCTGCAGCGAGTTGTGCCCGTCAGATGTGTTATTTTCGGAGTTTATGCGCGATGCCCGCGGGTTGGCTCGGGATGATGGCCGCTCAGGGGATTGCAGCCACGGCGAGGTCATCCAAACCTGGGGCGCGATGATGACTGATCCTGATCTGAATCAAAACCGACTCGAATGGCTTGACCCCGATTTGAAGGTTTCCGATGATTCCGAAACGCTGTATTTTGCCGGCTGCCTGCCATATTACGCGGTGCAGTTCAAACATCTGGGCATCGAGGGATTGGAGATTGCCCGAGCAGCAGTGCGGATACTGAACCACCTTGGAATCGAACCCCAGGTGTTGTCCGATGAGCGCTGCTGCGGCCACGACCAGATTTGGGAAGGCGATTTGACCACATTTGATGCTTTGGCGCGGCTTAACCTCAAACGGTTCAGCGCCACCAAAGCCAAACAGATTATCACCACCTGCCCTGAATGTGCCCGCACGCTCGCAAAGGATTATCCGCAACGGGTCGGGGAGCACGGGCTCGAGGTGTATCACATCACCCAATTTATCGACCGCCAGCAGGCCGCTTCCAAAATCGAATGGGATTCGGAAATCAGGAATGGCACGGTAACATATCAGGATGCCTGCCGGCTGGGCCGACATCTGGGAGTTTACGAGGAACCGCGCGCCTTATTACGTGCTTCCGGGTTGGATATCGTTGAGATGGAGCGGGCCCAACGCAGCAGTCTTTGTTGCGGCACCAGCTGCTGGACAGCCTGCGGCAAGGTCAGCAAAAATATCCAGGTTGAACGCCTGAAAGAAGCCAGAGCCACCGGTGCCGAACTGTTGGTTACGAGTTGTATTAAATGTCAGATCCATTTCAAATGCGCCCAGCAGGATCCGACGCTGAAAGATGATATCATGATTCCGGTTCGTGATCTGACAACGGTGCTGGCCGATCGTTTGTAACGCTTGATCAGGAGCCCCGATTACGGGCATCAGTGTAGCACACCCCTATTGGGGCCTATCGCAAAGAGACGCCTATGGTGACCCAAAAAATGATACCGACCGCGACCCTGGACCCGGACTTTCTTCAAGGCGTTGTCCGTCAGGCAAGCTACCAATGCCGGGCCGACGGCAGCGGATTTTACCTGGGGGATCCGGAACACGAGAGCATCACACTGGTGGCCACCCATAACCTGCCGCAGGTACCCTGGGATGAGGGGCTGCCCGGACGCGTGATTGCTTCCGGCGAGGCAATGGTTGAAACCTGTCCCGGTCAGGCCGTATCATTGGCGGCCCCATTGATATGGCAAGACGCTGTTCGAGGGGTGTTGATTGTGTTTGATGGAAATGTAAAGCGGACTTTTCGTGAACGGGATACAGCACTGCTTCAGTATCTGGCGGACATGACCGCCGCCGTGGCTCAACAAAACGAGCGGCTGGCTCGCATGACCACCCAGTTTCGGGCGCTGCATACCATCGATGTTGCCCTGACGTCCAGCCTCGAGCTGGAGCGCGTATTGAATCTGATACTTGAAAAGGCAGCCGAACTGGTTGACGCCGAGCACGGCTCATTAAGGCAGCTGGAGGCCGAATCCGGAAGACTGGTACTCAAGGCCCACTATGGCGATGGCTGGACGTCTGAAAAACTGGCCTATACCCCCCAGATCGGACAGGGGATTGCCCGCTGGGTGGCGGAGAATCGGCGCCCTTACTTAAGCCCGGATGTCCGCGATGACCCACTAAACGTCGTCCTTTTTGAAGACATGCGTTCGAGCATATCGGTTCCGCTCCAATTTGGGAAAGAGGATCCTTCCGAGCCGGATTCGCTTTTGGGCGTTTTGCTTTTAGAAAGCTCACGGATTGCTGCCTTTGATCAACAGGACGTCGAGCTTCTGGAAGCCTTGGCCCAGGAAGCGGTTATTGCCATCCAAAACGCCAGCCAGCATCAAAAACTTTTATCCGAGCAGGAAAAACGCCTGGCCGCCGAAAAGTGGGCCTTGATGGGCCAGGCCGCTACTGCTTTGGCGCACCGGATTAATAACCTGATGGGAATTGTGCCGGTCAGCGCCCGGGAAACCCTGCGATCTTTGCGCAAATTAGAGACCCCGGATTCGGAGCGACTCTGGATTGAAGGCAATTTAGAACGCATCGAGCGCAACGCCCGCTTTGTTTTGAAACTCAGCGATGCGTTGTTTCGCCCCTTTAAGGACTCCGGCCCGACGGCGCGGCTGGATGTCAACCACCTGTTGAATGAAGCCCTGGAGGCCGCGGATTTGCCGGACAAGATCGAAGTCAGCCGAAACTTTGAGCGCAATTTGCCGCCGGTGAGCTGCAGCCTGCTTTTGGTGGACATTTTTCTCGAGTTAATTACCAATGCGCGTAAAGCCTTGGAGGATCGGGACCGGCGGCAATTGCAGGTGCTCACACGCTCCGATCAAGATGATGCCGGTCTTTGGGTGGTTGTTGAGATCAAAGATACCGGCAGGGGTATCCCCCCCCGGCAGATGGCCCATTTGTGGAAGATGTTTCAACAAAGTGAAAATGGGCTGGGGTTTGGGTTGTGGTGGCTGCGTACGTTTATTGAACGTCAGGGAGGCTCAATTGAATGCCTCAGCAAGCCGGATGATGGCGCCAGGTTTATTCTCAGGTTACCGGCTGCTATCGGCAGGAATCAGAAAACAGAAGACAGCAGTTAGATAGGAGAAAAAAATGCGAGGCAAAGTCCTGATTGTAGATGATTATTCAGACTGGCGCGATATGCTAAGCGGTCTGATCGAGCGGGAGGGACATCGGGTCGAAGCGGTCGGCACCCGGGAAGCTGCTTTGGCCTATATTGACGAAAACAAAGACCTGGATCTGGTCATTTTGGACATCCGCCTGGTGGAGACCGAAGAAAACAACGAAGACGGAATGCGGTTGCTGGCTGAAATCCGTAAACGACTTTCTTTTACAAGGGTTATCATGGTGACGGGCTACGGAACCATGGAAACCCAGCGCAAAGCCTTCAAGGAGTTTAAGGCTTTTGATTTTTTCCGTAAAGCCCAATTTGATTCGGATGAATTCAGGCGGGCATTTCAAGATGCCATCGATCAAACGGTACGTGATCGTAAAAATTGGAAAGATAAAGAATTAATTCACGATCATAATTATGAGATATGGCAACGCGACAAACCCGACCCTGTCAAATAAGTCTGCGCGGTTCACTGTTTGCTCGGGTCTGTCGAGACCATTTTTTGCTCGGATTGTCTGTCTAAAACAGACGGTGCTTGATCTTAAACAAGGAGGAACACCTTGGCAAAAGAAGATTTACGTATTGGCGTTTTTGTGTGCGATTGTGGGTCAAATATCGCCGGGTTTTTAGATACCGAGGAAGTCCGCGAGTTTGCTGAGAACCTGCCGGATGTCGTTGCGGCGGTTCGCAACAAATATACCTGCTCGGATCCGGGACAGCAGGAAATTCAGCGGGCGATTTTTGAAAACCGGCTGAACCGGATCGTGGTCGCATCCTGTTCACCATCTTCGTATGAGCCGATCTTTAGACAATGCATCCAGGGGGCGGGGCTCAATCCGTACCTGCTGGAAATGGCCAATATTCGCGAACACTGCTCCTGGGTTACCCCGGACGCCGGGGCGGCGACCGCAAAAGCCAAAGACTTAGTCAAAGTGGCGGTCTCGCGAGCCCGGTGGCTCTATCCCCAGGATGAAGAGAAAATCCCGGTCACCGATGCGGCCCTGGTTATCGGCGGCGGCGTGGCAGGCATGCAGGCAGCCCTGGATTTGGCCGATGCGGGACATCCGGTATATCTGGTTGAAAAAAAGCCATCGATTGGCGGTATCATGGCGCAGCTGGACAAAGTCTACCCGGATATTGAGTGCAGTATCTGAATTCTCGGGCCCAAAATGATGGATGTCGGTCGACATCCCAAAATTCAACTTCTGACGCACTCGGAATTAGAAGACGTCACCGGGTATGTGGGCAACTTCAAAGCCCGCATTCGCAAAAAAGCCCGCTATGTTGACGAGGGCGCCTGCGTTTCCTGCGGCGATTGTGCCGCCGTTTGTCCGGTGGTCGTTGCCGACGAATTTCAGATGGGTCTGAGCAGTCGCCGAGCGATCTACATTCCTTTTCCCCAGGCAGTTCCCTCCGCCTATGTGATCTCAGCAGAAGATTGTTTAGGCGAGAACCCGATCGCCTGCGGAAAGTGTCTCGAGGTTTGCGATAAAAAGTGTATTGATTTCGACGAGGAGGATGAACTTATCGAAGTGGAGGTCGGCGCCATCATCGTGGCCACCGGCATGGACGTGTATGACCCCACGGCCCTCGATGAGTATGGCTACACCCGATTCGAGAATGTGGTCACCAGCATCGAATTTGAACGGCTGATCTCCACCGGCGGACCTCTGGGGGGGCACCTGGGCCGGCCCAGTGACCAGACAAGACCCCTGCGCATTGGATTCATCCAATGTGTCGGTTCACGGACCCAGGATCCTGAGCGGGGCAATCCCTATTGTTCGAATATTTGCTGTATGAACACCATCAAAGACGCTCAGTACCTCATGGATAACTATCCCGATACCGAGGTGACCGTATTTTACATTGACCTGCGGGCATACGGCAAGGGCTTTGAAGAGCTTTTGATGCGAACGCGGGGCAATGGCGTGCGCTATGTCCGCGGGCTGCCGGGTGATGTGCGTGAAGATCCCGATACGCGTAATCTGATTTTAACGGTTGAAAATACGATCGAAAAACGCCTCGAGAAACATGAATTTGACATGCTGGTCCTGGCCGTGGGCGCTGCCCCGGCGATCGAAACGGAATCGATTCGGCAGATGGTCAGCATTTCTAAATCACCCAGCGGTTTTTTAAAGGAAGCCCATGCCAAACTGCGCCCGGTGGAAACGCCCACCAAGGGCGTGTATATTGCCGGTGCTGCCGAAAGCCCCAAAGACGTTCGCGAGAGCGTTACCCAGGCCAGTGCTTCAAGCTCTCACGCGTCCATCCTGTTGAGCAAAGATCGATTTGCAGTTGAAGCCATCACGGCGGCGGTATACGAGGATGCCTGCACGAAATGCGGCCTGTGCGCGCGCGTCTGCCCGGTTGGCGCCATCAACTGGCAAAAGAAACAGGTCGCGCAGATCATCAGCGCGGCCTGCGCAGGCTGCGGGACCTGCGCCGCTGAATGTAAACCGCATGCCATTGAAATGCGGCACTTCTCGGACCAGGCGATTTACGCCCAGATCGACGCCATCCTGGAAGATAGTCCCCAAGAAAAAATCGTAACCTTTGCCTGCAACTGGTGCTCCTATGCCGGGGCCGATACGGCCGGGGTGAGCCGCATGGAATATCCGCCGAATGCGCGCATTATCCGAACAATGTGTTCGGGGCGAGTCAATCCGGAATTTGTGTGGTATTCATTTCAAAAAGGCGCACCGATCGTCCTGGTGTCTGGCTGCCATTACGTCGACTGCCATTATATAGACGCGAACCGCAGCACCGTGCGACGCGTGGACGGGC
>JASFIU010000300.1:0-6100 GCA_050122495.1 Desulfobacterales bacterium
AACGTGCAACATCACTTTTAAGTAAAATTGGGGTTTAAACATTGAGGGAGGGCATATGTCAGATATCTTAGAGGTTGTCAAAAACAGGGACCCAAAGGAAAAGGAATTTCATCAGGCAGTCAGTGAAGTTATGGAATCGGTAAAGCCGGTTTTAGAACAGAATCCGATTTACCGCCAGGCCAAAATACCCGAAAGGTTGGTTGAGCCAGAACGAATTATCATTTTTCGGGTGCCCTGGATGGATGACCAGGGAGAAATCCAGGTCAACCGCGGATTTCGAATCGAAATGAACAGTGCGCTCGGACCTTATAAAGGCGGGCTGCGCTTTCACCCCTCGGTCAATCTGGGTATCCTTAAGTTTCTTGCGTTCGAACAGGTATTTAAAAATGCCCTGACCACGTTGCCCATGGGCGGTGGAAAAGGCGGCTCGGATTTTGACCCCAAGGGTAAATCCGACAACGAAGTCATGCGTTTTTGCCATAGCTTTATGTGCGAGCTCTTCCGTCATATCGGGCCCGATACCGATGTTCCCGCCGGAGATATCGGAGTGGGTGCCAGAGAGGTCGGGTATTTGTTCGGTATGTATAAAAAACTGCGTAATGAATTTACCGGGGTGTTAACCGGCAAAGGACTCAACTGGGGCGGGAGCTTGATCCGGCCCGAAGCCACCGGATACGGCTCGGTCTATTTTGCGGCTGAAATGATTGCCACCCGCGAGGAAACCCTCAAAGGCAAAACCTGTCTGGTATCCGGATCCGGCAACGTGGCCCAGTTTACCGCCGAGAAATTGATCGAGTTAGGGGCCAAGGTGGTCACCCTTTCAGATTCCTCCGGTTATATTTTCGATGAAAGCGGTATTGACAGCGAAAAGCTCGAATATGTCAAAGTGCTCAAAAACGTCCGCCGGGGCCGGATAAAAGAATATGCCGACAAGTATTCATCGGCCGTTTACGCCGCCGTTGACCCGGCCTTAGATCATAATCCCCTCTGGAACCATAAAGCCGATTGCGCCTTTCCCAGCGCTACCCAAAATGAGATAAACGCCAAAGATGCCCAGAATCTGGTCAACAACGGGGTTTTCCTTATCTCCGAGGGGGCCAATATGCCCACCGTGCCGGAGGGTGTCGAT
Organism: Desulfobacterales bacterium; assembly: GCA_050122495.1. Lineage (GTDB taxonomy): Bacteria > Desulfobacterota > Desulfobacteria > Desulfobacterales > JAHEIW01 > JAHEIW01. Next base: position 1,130 of record JASFIU010000300.1, read on the forward strand.
ATCTTTTTGCAGGAGAAGCTTTTGTACGGACCCGGCAAGGCCGCCAACGCCGGCGGGGTATCGGTTTCCGGTCTTGAAATGACCCAAAACAGCATGCGGCTGGCCTGGACGCGCGAAGAAGTCGACAACCGGCTGAAAATGATCATGAAAAGCATTCACCAAACCTCGCTGGAAGCAGCCGAACAGTACGGTACGCCCGGCAACTATGTGAACGGCGCCAATATTGCCGGTTTTGTTAAGGTGGTGGATGCGATGCTGGATCAAGGTCTGGTCTAAGGTTTTAGGTGTCAGGTGTCAGGTTTCGGGTGTCAGGTAAATAGCTCGCAGCTGATAGCTCACAGGCTGGGAGGCTGGGAAGCTTGGAAGCTATAAGGCTGAAAGTCTCGCAAATAATTGGGTGTTTTCAAACAGGGTCCTTTGCACCCGGTTCCACCCGCACCGATTAAGGCACTACGTGCCTTTGGATTTTCCCGCCTATGGCGGTAAAATCCAAGCCACCCGCTCTGCGGGTGGTCGGTGACTCAGCTTTCCAGCTTTCTGGCCTCCCAGCTTCCCAGCCTTATGGCTTTCTATCCTATCCGCCTTTTTTTGAATCCTGACACCTGAACACTGACACCTGACACCTATTTGATAACAGTGTCTAACTTCTAAAGACTATTGTGATAAATACTTCAATAATCGTTATTGCTGCTGGTTTGCTGGTGGGGCTTCTTTATGCTGAGAAAAAGGAAGTCCTCAAGGCCAAGCTAACGGTTAAAATCATTCTTTCCTCCCTGTTTATTCTTTGCGCTGTAATTCAGCCCCATGCGATTGTTCCGTATTACCGGTTTATGCTGACGGGTTTGATCTTTTGCCTCGGGGGTGATGTATTTCTGGCGTTGCCCCGGCAAAAGATGTTTCTTTACGGTCTCGTGTCTTTTTTGCTGGGGCATTTATTTTATGTCGTCGCTTTTTTTTATACGGCGGGTATCAATCCAGGGACGGGCATTGGACTGGCAATAAGCGCGATAGCCAGCGGCGGGGTGTTTTTGTGGTTGCGACCCCACCTGGGCGCTATGAAAATTCCGGTGATTTTCTATATTCTTGTGATCACCGCAATGGTGGTGGGGGCCTGCTCGGTTCTGGCCGCCGGCGGACTGGCCTTATCCGGAAGGATACTGGTCTTCAGCGGGGCCCTGAGTTTTTACGTCTCCGATGTCTTTGTTGCCCGGCAGCGATTTTTGAGGACTGAATTTTTGAATCGCTTCATCGGTCTGCCTTTGTATTACAGCGGACAGTTTATGCTGGCATTTTCAGTGGGATTTCTGGAGCCGGTAGGGTCGTGATATAAAGGTGTCAGGTTTCGGGTGTCAGGTGTCAGAGGATAGAAGACAGATCGAAAAACCGGAATATGAAGAACCTTAGCTGATTTCGACTCGACTAAGCTAGCTTACAGGATGCCCCTTGTCATTTGTTTGCTGACACCTGACACCTGAACACTGACACCTGATTTCAGTCCCTGACTATTTTTCTATAAGCCGTAAAAGCCAGTAAACCGCCGGCGATGCCGCCGCCCGCCTGGATCAGGTTGGGAATAATTTCTGATACGGCTCCCTGGAGTCCGATGTTGGGCATCAATGCTTCCGCAATAAAGTAACATGCCACCATAGAAGCGCCGCCCAGCAGGAGTAAAAGCCAGCGGCTGAATTTCTGACGGCCGGATGCCAGGGCGCATAATCCGCCCTCAGCGCCTTTGGCGACTAACGTAATCGGCGCGAACATACCGAATCCGCCGATGATGTCTGCCAATGCCGAACCAATGCCACCTGCGCCGGCACCCCACCAGAAATTTTTTTTCTGAGACAAGCTTCCTAAAACCAAACCGGAAAACACAACGGCAACATCCCCAAAATTAAAATATCCCCGGCTGGGCAGCGGAATCCTGATAAAAAGCGTAATCAGGGCAACAACCACCGTCAGTGCGATAAACGCAATTTTAATATTTTTCATTTGTTGGCCTCGTATAAATGTTGATACCGGTTTTTTAGCAATCGATTTGAATTTTCAATTTCTTCATAAAGGTACAAATACAGGGCGATTATGAGGCAGGCATATTTTTTTAATGCATATTTTATATTGCTGCCGGATTTTAATCCCGAATAGGTGTTCAGATACCAGGAAAACCGGCGCAATATTTGTTCACCTTTTGAGAAGGCCGATTTTATCGTTATTAAATCGACCCGTTTTTTCATTGAAATCGGGAGATTGAGGATATCAAGATACGTAATGTAACTCAACATGACTTTTAAATAAATCAGTGAACTGGGAAACACAATGCATTTGATAAACGTATCCTCTAACCAGTCCTGCCTGCCGAACAGTCGGGTGAAGTGAAAGATCAGTCCGAAAATAAATAAAGTCAGCACGAAGGGGAAACAGAATTTCAGCAGGGAAGTCGTTTCCCGAATCGAAAATCGCAACGTATTCCAACCGATTACGCCGATAAAAACCACCAGTTGAACCGCGACCTGATCATAAAAAGGGCCGAATACAAATTGCCAAAAAAACAAGACGATGGCCATGAATATAAGGCCAAGTTTTAAAATGACCATGTTTATTCTTTCTTTACACTGATATTCTTAATGTGACCATCAAAATCAATCAGGTCAAACCTTAAGTTGCGGGTTTGATATTTTTCGGCAGCGGCGTCCGACTGTCGATAGCCAAGATGGGTGACGATAATGTAGGTTTGGATAAACGCGTCGCTCCAATCAAAGATAAATTTATAATCAGGAAAATATTTATCAAACTCATCTAATATAAAAACGGTGGCAGTCCGGCTGTGATTGATCCACAGTCTTAAAAGCTCGACCTCGTCATTACCGGATACTTTGATTCCCTGGACCGATAGCAAGGCTTTCAGGGTATACAGTTGTGTTCGTATATCCTGACCGATATATATATAGGATACGTTGTTCTCCTTAAGCGCCGGGATGATTATTTTCTCCAGGAAAGATGTCTTTCCAAAGCCATTGCCCCCTCTCAAATAAAAACAATTATCCCGGTTTTTAAAATCGAGATCGTCGGCCAAGGTGAAGTTCAGGCCCCGCTCTTCTATACGATATGTGCCCCTTTTTATCTGCACGCCTCTAAAATATCTCCTGAATGCGGTCTTTTTTGGCTGTGAACAGCCGGATATCATGTCTTGAACGCATTTCTTTGAATTTGCTGAATAATTTCAGTCGATTGTCGTCACTCAGGGAGTCCAGAACATTATTCAGCAACAATTTTAAACCATGAATTTTTTGGCTGCGAATCACCGCCAGGGTTAAAAGACAGCCCAAGATTGCTTTTTGACCGCCGGAGTAGGTGTCGAAATCCTTGTCTGCCTTTACATCGTGTATACTAAATTCTTCAGCCTCCCGCATGATTTCTTCTACCAGTGAAGGGTCCGACCTGCGCTGCAGCAGCCAGACTTCTTCGCGGATGGAAGATGATATAAACAGATGGTTAAATTCCAGAATTAGGTAACCATTGCCGTATTCGTTTAAGATTGGGCCTAAATTATAGATTGACATAAGGTTCTTTCAAAGTCATGACAATATACTATATTGAGACAATTCTGCGATTGAAATTTGCGCAAATGGTCAACGGGTAGTTGACCACAAAACGGTGTTTACGTCTACGGCTTTTTCGATCAACCCGTGCTTAAAAGCAAAATCGGCAAATTGCTGCCATCGTTCTACATCTATTTCCTGGGTGTGGGCATAATAGGGCAGGGTCAGCTTGAAAGCGTCGGTTTCGGTTCTGCGGTCGGCCTCCGGCACTTGCTCAAAATAGTATTGCAGCGCTTTTTGAGGGTTTGCACGTACGTAAACGATGGCGCGATCGACGATTTTTTTGAAAGTCATCAGGGCGGCTTGATTTTTTTTCATGGTTTTCAAACTGGTGACAAAAATTAACTCATCATAATCGGGTATGCCCCACTTTTCCAGCTCGAAATATGCAACTTCATACCCTCTGTGATCCATCGTGACGGTTTCATAGGTTTTAAATGGCCCCATGACCGCATCCACTTTTCCGGCCGTCAACGATTGAACGATGGCAAAGCCGACATTTACCGGTGTGTACTGTTCGATGTGGTTGACTTTGGCAAATGCCTCCAGCAGAATATCCATGAGACCCGGAACGGTGTAGCCGATCTTTTTGCCTTCCAAATCTTTCGGAACTTTTATGCCCGAGTCTTTCATAAACAATAGGGTCGTTAATGGATGTTCGATCAAACGCCCAAACGCCACAACCTCAAGACCTCTGGCAGCGGCAATGATGGTTTGGGGTTCGTAGGAAATCGCAATGTCCACCTGCCCGGCAGCAGCAAGTTTGAGCGCGTCGGCCGTTTCGGAAGGGCTGATGATTTTGATTTCCATGCCCGCTTGAGAAAAATAGCCCTGGTGGCGGGCTACATAAATGGGCAGATGGTCAACATTGGGAAACCAATCCAGGATCAGGGTGAAGGTTTGGGTGGCATGTATGGGTGAAGACCAGGATAAGATGAGACAAACCATCAAAAATAAGGCCAATCGTATTTTTTTCATTTCTTCTCCTTATTATAAAGCCTGATACAAATTGGAATGCTGGAAGCTTGGAATCATGGAATAATGGGTACTGGGATTATGTGATTCAAATACAAGGCAAAGGTCATCCTGGCAATATGATCCGTCTTCTAAAAAATCAACATTCCAATATTCCATCATTCCATTGTTCCATACATGATTTTACAGTTGTTTCCAGGTGATTACCTTTTTTTCCAGGAATCCGACAAATACCCACATGCTCACGCCCATCAAGGATAGCCACAGAATTGCCGCAAATACGAGATCGACTCTGAGTCTGGCGTTGGCTTGAATCATCAGGTAACCGAGTCCCTGCTGGGCGCCAACCCATTCACCGATCACCGCCCCGATGGTGGCAACGGAAACGCCGACTTTAAGT
>JASFIU010000301.1:0-6059 GCA_050122495.1 Desulfobacterales bacterium
GACGGGAAGTTTATATCCCAGCAATAGATCTTCAATAATCGACAGATAGTTCTCGACAATCTTTCGTGATACATGGCATTCTCTGGCGATATTGCTGAGGTTTAAAATACTGCCGTGGGAAAAGCTAATGGCTTCCAGAAAACGGGCAAAAGCGCCGATGTCTCTTACCAACCCCTCTTCTTTGACTTCTTCCTTCAGGTATAGGGCAACGTAGGTTGCTAGAGTCTTGTCGGGTGCGTTTGCCGAGAAGATTAAAGGAATCAAGCCGTTTCTGAGTGCTGTATCGAGTGAAAAGTCGGTGCCCAATTCAGCAGCCATAAATGGATGGAAATGGGTTAAGAGGGCTCGGCCCGCCAACAGGTTCACGCCACCACGGCGCAGTTTTCGAGCACTGGATCCGGTCAAAATGAATTGATGGGTTTTATATTCCTCGATCAAACTGTGGATACTGTCCAGCAACGCCGGTGCTTTTTGGACTTCGTCAATAATGTAGCATCTTGTGCGTGGGGTCGCCTTGACTATTTGTTTGATCCGTTCAGGGTGAGCAATATGAGCCCTAAATGTATTGTCGTCCAACAAGTCTACCAGGTAGGCATTCGGGAAAGTCTTTTTAAGCCAAGTAGATTTGCCCGTGCCTCTTGGACCGAATATAAAGAAGCTATTAGTAGGCGCGGTAAAAAATCTTTCAATAAATTTTTCCATCATTACCCCATTTGATTGCATAAAATTGATCCGCCAGGTGAAAAATGCGTCTCAATTTTATCCTTTTAGGTAAAAATTGCAAGTTTTTTTTGTGATGTATCGCAAGGTTGCAAAAAAAATGTCAGCTTAAAGCGAGGAATCCGGCGTAAACAATTGATCGGAAAGAACGCATTAAACAAATCCGGAAATCTGAATTCTTATTTCGCAGTATGAGGCGAGAGTTGATGAGGAGTTGGAAATTTTAGCTTGATGCCCTGTTTCCAATGAGGATGGGGATGGTTGAAAGACGGCCTGCTGAGAGGGCAGGTGGTCACAGGAGCATTAATATTTTAACTTGCTGAAATAGTTTATTAATTATATGGTCGGGGCGAGAGGATTTGAACCTCCGACTTCCTGCTCCCAAAGCAGGCGCGCTGCCAGGCTGCGCCACGCCCCGATCGCGATGATCTCTTTAACACGCTTTATCCGGCGCTGCAAGTCCCGAATTCTAAACCTTAATATTAAGACTGCATTCGTTGGATTTGAAATAAAGACGTTTTCACGCAAAGCCGCAAAGCCGCTAAGCTACAAACTGTTTGGTTTATGTTTTTCTTTGCGACTTTGCATGAGGATTTAGTCAACCTTCAATCTGTCCTATAGCAAAAAAATCATCCCCAGCGCATAAACAGCTAGTGAGACTTTTCTGCAAAAAACGAATCAACCCCTTTGGCAATTGCCGCGGCAATAACTGTTAGAATTTCAGTATCTTGCAGATCCTTTTCGTCGTTGGGATTTGACAGGTTCCCGATTTCAATCGCAACCGCCGGCATATCGGCGCCTTCCAGAACCAGCAGAGGGGCTCCCTGAATATTTGTATCCGGCGGCTGGCGGACAAGATTAAGCTGGTATTGTATCATTTTTGCCAGCTTCTGGCTGGTTATCCGGTATTTCGTCTGGATCTGACCCCAGTCTGCGGGTAGATTGCTGTCCGTCAGAGATCGGGTTGCTTCAGCCTCCGCTGTGAGCGCCGATTCCAGAAATTGTTGATAAAAAAATACCGTCCCTCCGCTGGTTGTACCGATAAAACTGCCGCCGGTGTGGAGGCTGATAAAAATATCGGCTTTGGACTGATTGGCCACAGCGGCACGTTCCGAAAGGTCCAGGCGATAATCGTCGTTTCGCGTCAGCACGACCCGACAGCTGGTCTTCAATTGGTCTGCGATCGAGCGGGCCAGATTCAAAGTAACCGTTTTTTCCCGGGTACCGGCCGGGCCTACTGCTCCGGCATCCTTTCCCCCGTGACCCGGGTCGATGACCACCACCGGCATGTCGGCTTCAAAAAGCCCCTGTTTTGCATTTGTCCCGGTAATCAGGATGAAACCCAGCAGGCTTAAAAGAATGGCAACTGTTTTACAATAGCCGCGAAAATAGCGGCCGGCTGTGCGTTTGCTATATTCAGGGTCGCTGTTCGTTTTAATATTTGAGGCTTTTTGATATCGAATCAACATCCTATATTTATATTAAATTCGAGCTGTTTTTTCAATCCTGTTCGGGGTATGATACATAATTTTACTTGACAGCCGATTGGATTGACATTATCTGTTTTGTCTTTTATACTGAGATTTAACGGATTTGGGTATAATGTCAAGCCGCTAGAATACCGCAGATTCCGGTATCGGATTTTTATCCACCGGAGTCAAGTTGCCCAGATCACTTACCCCGTATTCCCTTTTAAAATAAGCGAGAGTGGCGGAATTGGTAGACGCACTGGACTTAGGATCCAGCTCTGGAAACAGAGTGGGAGTTCAAGTCTCCCCTCTCGCACCAATAAAAATAAAAAAGTGCCTTGATGCGACTTGATTTAATGTCGTGTTAGTTTATTTACCACAGAGAGCACACAGAACACGGAGATTGGATTTAAAGGGTTAAGAAACGAAATCTTTTTTTTTAGTAATTTTCTCTGTGTGCGCTGAGAACTCTGGGGTGAACTTATTCTACAAGGCGCTTAAATTTTATAGGACAGGAAACGCAATGCAATTTAAGGTTGAAGATGTCAGCAGCGTTAAGAAAACGCTTCATATTGAAATACCACAGGATGAGGTTGCCCGCGAGCTGGAAAAAGCGTATAATCAATTAAAGAAGAGCGCTAAAATTAAGGGTTTTCGGCCAGGGAAGGTCCCCCGGTCTGTTTTGGAAAGAATGTTTAAAAAAGATGTGCATGCCGACGTGTCTTCACGGCTTATTCAGAGTTCGTTTATCGATGCCATCAAACAGGCCGAGCTTAAAGTCATCGGAAATCCCGAACTGGATCCCCCCGAGTTAGCGGAGGATAGCCCTTATAAATACGATGCGACCGTTGAAATCTCACCGGAGATTGAGGATATCGATTTCAAGGGACTTAGCCTGGAGCGGACCCGCTATGAGGCCAGCGACGATGAGGTGGACGTTCAGCTGAAAACGCTTCAGAAAAATATGGCCCAGCACCAGAAAATTTCCGATGATCGCCCGGCGCAGGATGGGGATTTTGTTCAGATTGATTTTGAAGGTTCCAAAGATGGGGATCCCGTACCGGAATTTGCCAGGAACGAAAATTTTAACCTGCAAATCGGCAAAGCCAGCGTATCTGAAGATTTTGATAAAAAACTCTGCGGTATGAAGCCGGGGGATACCAAAGAGTTTAACATAAAATTTGCAAAAGATTACGCTAACGAAAAACTGGCCGATCTGGAGATCACCTTTAAGGTGACCTTGAAAGAAATCACGGAAGAGATCCTGCCGGAAATTAACGATGCCCTGGCAAAAAAAGCGGGCGCCTATGAAAACCTGGATGAATTAAAAAAGGTGATTTTGGAAAATCTAAAGCAGGGTTACGCCAAACGCACCGAACAGGAACTCAACGAGCAGGTTTTTTCCAAATTAATCGCCAAAACGGATTTTGAAGTGCCGGATACCATGGTTCAAATGGAGCTTGACGGCATTGTTGCAGAAGCTGAGCGCTCGTTTTCCTATCGTAATATCTCTCTGGAAGAGATGGGGCTGTCAAAAGAATCAATTGCTGAAAAATATCGTGACACAGCGCTGAAGCAGGTTAAACGCCATCTCATTTTAGGCAAGATCATCGATCAGGAAAACCTCACCCTGGGCGATGACGAGCTCGAAGGCGGGCTGCAGGAAATGTCTGAAAATTTCAACCAGCCGCTGGAAGAAATCAAGAAATACTACGATCAGAATCCGGATAACCTGGGGTATTTTAAGCATACCTTACTTGAAAAAAAGGCGATCAAACTTATCATTGATAGTAGTACGATTAAAGACGTAAAGCCGCAGGAACCGAAAAAAGCCAAGGCTAAAAAGAAAACTTGAATCCATCTCAAAAATGTGGATCAGGATTCAGGGCAAGGCGCAAATCGATTCGAAAGCGGAGCATACACGTAAGTATGTGAGCATTTTGAATTGGTTTGCAACGCCGCCATGGACACTTAGACGCATTTTTGAGATGGATTCCGAAGCTAAAAAGAAACAAGGAGACACATAGTGCCACTCATACCGATGGTCATAGAACAAAGCAGCCGGGGAGAACGGGCGTATGACATTTATTCGCGGCTCTTAAAAGACCGGATCATCTTTCTCGGCACGGCAATGAATGATGAGATTGCCAATCTGATCATTGCGCAGCTGCTTTTTCTGGAATCCGAAGATCCGGACAAAGATATCAATTTTTATGTTAATTCACCCGGCGGTCTGGTAACTGCCGGTCTGGCGGTGTATGATACCATGCAGTATATCAAACCGGATATTACCACGGTATGCATCGGCCAGGCTGCCAGTATGGGTGCGGTTTTGCTGGCAGCAGGCACCAAAGGCAAACGCTATTCGCTGCCGAACTCGAGGATTTTGATCCATCAACCCATGGGGGGATTTCAGGGCCAGGCGTCGGATATTGAAATCCAGGCCAAGGAAATTCTGCGCATGAAGGATCGGCTGAACCAGATCCTGGTGGCGCATACCGGCAAAGAATTGGAAAACATACAAAAAGATACCGATCGAGACTTCTTCATGTCGGGTGAGGAAGCGAAGAAATATGGTATTATTGACCATGTCATTGCCAACCGAGACGATCTTGATCACTTAGAAGAGTTGGAGACGAAAGATGCCTAAGAAAAAAGATGAGAGCGACAATCTGTTTTGTTCGTTTTGCGGGAAGAATCAATCTGAAGTCCGAAAGCTGATTGCGGGTCCGGCAGTGTATATCTGTGATGAGTGCATCCAGCTTTGCAGTGAAATAATTGAAGAGGAAAGCGAAAAGGATACTCAGGATACGGATCGCATCCTGGTACCCAAAGAAATCAAGGAAAAGCTTGATGGCTATGTGATTGAACAGGAGTCAGCCAAAAAAGTGCTCTCCGTTGCAGTTTACAATCATTACAAGCGTCTGGACTCCACATTGAACACCGGGGACGTTGAAATCCAGAAAAGCAACATCATGTTGATCGGGCCGACCGGCTGCGGAAAGACGTTGCTGGCCCAAACCCTTGCCCGATTTTTAAACGTGCCCTTTACGATCGCGGATGCCACCAGTCTGACTGAAGCCGGCTATGTCGGTGAAGACGTTGAAAACATTATCCTGTCACTGCTCCAGAATGCCGATTACGATGTCGACAAAGCCAAGCGCGGTATCGTCTATATCGATGAAATTGATAAAATCGCAAGTAAATCGGATAATCCATCGATCACCCGTGACGTTTCCGGGGAAGGGGTTCAGCAAGCGCTGCTGAAAATCATCGAGGGAACAACGGCAAGTGTACCGCCCAAAGGCGGCCGCAAACATCCGCAGCAAGATTTTGTCAAGGTCGACACCTCTAACATTCTCTTCATTTGCGGGGGGACTTTTAACGGCCTGGAAAAGATTATTCAACGGCGTCTGGGCGCCAAACAGATGGGGTTTGGGGCCAATATTATTCTGGAAACAGAAAAAAGCATCGGCGATATTCTGATGGAAGTTAAGCCCGAAGATCTGATAAAATTCGGATTGATACCCGAATTTTTAGGCCGCCTGCCGGTGGTTGCCACCCTGGATGAGCTCAATGAGGATGCGCTGATTCGAATCTTGAAAGAACCCAAAAATGCCTTGCTCAGACAGTTTCAAATGCTCTTTGAGATGGAGGGGGTCAATCTCAGGCTTGCCGACAGCGCCCTGGCGGCAATCGCCCGGGAAGCTATGAAACGTAAATCCGGCGCTCGCGGGCTGCGGGCAATAATGGAGTCCTGCATGCTTAACATTATGTATGAGCTTCCTTCAATTAACAATGTGAAAGAATGTGTCATCGGAGAGGACGTTGTACTTAACAAGGAGGATCCCATCTTGCTATATGAGCAGT
>JASFIU010000302.1:0-6046 GCA_050122495.1 Desulfobacterales bacterium
TGCCGCCATCTAATTAAGCCTTTTTCTTTTGATTGGATATCGATTTTGATTTCAAAATACAGATAACGTTGATACTTTTTTGGATGACGACCGATTTGTATTACACGGATTTCTGAGGATTGATTGTTGGATTTTGTCTAGAAGTGAATTTGAAAACACTTCTAAATATTTACAATTTCATAAAAACTAAGGCTAACAGAATACGTGACGCTTTGCAATATTTTATTGATTTGGTATTACTTTTCACTTCCCGGGGCCGCTAAATTTACTGGTATGATAAACCGCCGTGTTGCTTTATCCGTTCCGAATATACGGATGCTGCCAATCTTAAAAAATGTAAATTAAGCTTGTGAAAACAGATAGTTTATGTTAGCAAAAGGGTTGCCGAATTTCTGACTCCTGCTGCATTTTCAAGAATTGCTTCGACCCGTTTCTAACGTTCTGTTTCTAAAAGGTGCACGGAAGCTTAAAATCGAACGGGTTCTTCGGCGTTACCTGTAATTTTTATTTGACGCTCGCAACTAATCATACTAATAATATTGTATTATCCGTCTATAAAGCCTATCCTATCTTTAAACAGATTTTACGTGAAAGGAGGTTAATTCTATATGAAAACTTTAATTGGTGGTGCAGTCGCAGCGGCATTGGGCCTCATTGGACTTGTCATTTGGTGGGGACAATTCTTAATGGTTTTGGCCGGAATTATCCCTGCGATGCTTCTGCTGGGCGGTGCTTTAGCCATTTATCTCGGATTTGACGAACTTAAAGATACATGGAAATCGGATGACGAAGCCGAACCCTCCTCCGAAGCGGGTGTAGATCAAAGTGAAGACGTAGAGCAATATAAAAAAGAAATCGACGATCTCAAAGAGGAGATCGAAACCCTCAAGAAAGAATAGCCCTGATTCAGTTTGAAAACTATCGGAGCCCGGTATGACCACATGCCGGGCTCTGTTTATTTTAGCATCAGAAATCTCACCCATTATTCCATGAGTTAGCTAACGTGAGGCCTCACCACTTAAGAGAAAAATGGGTGTGTGACATTCTTAAAAGGGTTCTTCACTTGGATTGGGAATTTTTGATTGCGGTTGTGGCTAGAAAATCCGCCCGCTCGTTGCCTTCGTCACCGGCGTGGCCTTTTACTTTAATGATCTTTAAATCTTTAAATTTTGTCATCGTTCTTTTTATCGAATCAACCACCTGCTTGTTTGCCCTGGCTTTCCAGCCAAGCGCCAGAACCCCGTGTGCATAATTGCTGTCCGTAAAAACCCGTACCGGAAGATCGGGATTTTTGACTGCCAGCAATCCGGTCTCAATCGCCTTTAGCTCGGCGATATTATTGGTTGTAATGCCGATATATTCCGAAATTTCTTTCTCATGTTTGCCAAAGCGCAGAACGACTCCGATTCCCGATGGACCGGGATTGCCGGAGGAAGCGCCGTCGGAATAGATGAAGATCTGTTCCCTGCCGCCCGGTGTATCCGCCCGGGGTTCTTTTTCTGAATTTTGGGTTTTGAGCGGCTCTGTACCGAGGGGTTTGATGCTGCTTTTGCGAACCCAGTATTCATGCGGCTGATCCAGCTGGTATTTGATTAAAACTTTGCCGTTTTGTTCAAGAAAATTTCCAGCGGCATCAACGGCCAGCCAGACCTTGTTTTTTTTAAAGCGCATCCGCTGCCATTCTGGTTTGTCAGCTCCCAATATGGGCCTCCTTAAGCCATCAGAAGTAAATTGTCTGGTTCAACTTTCCGAGATTAAATTTAGGTTTCAGTGTTCAGGTGTCAGGTGTCAGCATTGACAGGTCTGAAACTTCTCGGGCTCGGATGCTGACACCTGACACCTGAAACCTGAAACCTAGAAACCGTGGAATCCAGAACCTGTTCACTTGTAAAGATGAAACTTCCGGCTGATTCTGACAAATTCATCAAGATCGTCTTGCCAGGATTCGGTTATTTTTTCAATAGGTTCAAGGCTTTCAATCCGTTTTCGAATCCCGCCGTCTCCGATAATCAGATCGATCGGCAGGCGCCGGGTTTCATATTCATAGGGCGGCGGTTTCCATTCGAATTCTTTTTTGTGCTGTTTGATGGCCGCCTGAAGCAGTCGCAGGCTGGCGTCATACGGCCGGTATGCATCCGGGTCCGTGATATGAAGTTGAAAACCCCGGCAAAGCTGACCCTGCCATTTGTTTGCGGTGGGTTCAAACACCACCGGTCTGAGGATGATACCCGGCATGGATTCGATGTCCAGCGCTGCTAGAATTTTTGCCGGATCCAAAAAAGGAGCGCCAAAAAGCTCAAAGGGCTGGGTGGTGCCGCGACCCTCGGAAACATTGGTACCTTCCCAGAGCACCTGCCCCGGATAAACAAGCGCTGAAAGCGGGCTGGGTAAATTGGGTGAGGGGGGGATCCACGGAAGCCCGGTCTGCTGGAAAAACATGGATCTCTGCCAGCCGTTCATCGGGATGATTTCGAGGTCACAGCCGATCTTAAAGCGCTTATTAAACAGGCCGGCCAGTTCGCCCAAGGTTAACCCATGGCGCATGGGCAGGGGATAGCGCCCGACAAACGACCGGTATTCTGGATTAAGGCAGTTGCCCTCAACCGCCAGGCCGGTAATCGGATTGGGCCGGTCGAGCACCAATACCTTCTTATGATAGTTCTTGGCGGCTTCAAGACAATAGGAAAGGGTGTACATAAAGGTGTAGACCCGGGTGCCGACATCCTGGAGATCGACAATAAGCACATCAATGGAATCAAGCATTTCTTTGGTGGGGATTCGAGTTTTCCCGTAAAGGCTGTAAACAGGAATTTGCAAAACCGGATCCGTCATATCATCGGATTCGACCATGTTATCCTGTTTTTCCGCGAAAAATCCATGTTGCGGGGAATAAAGCGCGGTCAGTTTGCCCGGGAAGCGGTCATTTATCCTTAATCGAGCATGATTGAGCCCGCGGTCTGCCGCAGCCGGATTACACAATAGCCCCAGACGACTGTTTGAAATCCATTTCGGCGGCGATTCTAAAAATTTTTCCAGTCCGGTTTGTACGGTTTTCAAAAGCGCCTCTTTCTTCAAAGCGTTTGCGTGACTTCAAGTAATACCTTAGTGCCATGATGTGAATTCGGTACATTTATCTCGCTAAGGCAAGTGAGCTAAAGTGACTAGAGTGAGCTAGAGTGCCTAAAGTTAAGGAATTCTGCCATTTAAAAAAGATGGAGCGCCACGCGGCGCAAGCGCCTGCGCTGCGCGAGCGAGACCTTAACTTTAGTCACTTTAGATCATTTTAGGCACTTTAGGCACTTTTTTCTTATCATATTACAAGTCGTATCAAAAGTGAAAAAGCTTGACATCACAGGGAATAATTCATACAAATGCAGGCTATTTTTCCGATGGTTGCCCGCAGGGTCAACCCTTTTGCTAACATCCGTCATCAACTCCGATATCGGATAAGCCGTGGAAATCGATTTGACAGGAATTGTCGTTGTCGTGGGTAATTACGGCAGCGGTAAAACGGAGGTGTCCATTAATCTGGCGGTGCACCGCAAACGCGCCGGGGTAGATGTGCGGATTGCCGACCTCGATCTGGTTAACCCCTATTTTCGAACGCGGGAGGCCAAAGGCCCGCTCTCAGAAATGGGAATTGAGGTGGTTCTACCACCGGATCAGTACCTGCAGGCCGACCTTCCAATCTTGAGTCCTATTGTCGCCGGTATGATCCGGCAGTCCGCCGAGTTGACGCTGCTGGATGTCGGTGGAGATGATGTCGGCGCTACCGTACTGGCGACGCTCAAGGATGCTTTTAAAAACAGGCCGGTGAGGGTTTTGCAGGTCGTCAATCCGTTAAGACCGTTTACGGAAACCATTGAAGGCTGTCTCAAAGTTCGAGTAGAGATCGAACAGGCCGGCAAGTTGGCCGTCGATGGCATCATCGGCAATGCCAACTTAATCGATGAAACTTGCGCGGATGATATTTATGGCGGATATGATTTTGTTAAAGAATTATCCGAACAAAGTGGTTTGGCGCTTGAATGTATTACCGTCGCACGCAAATTGTTGCCCGCTGTTGATATCCGGCGATTTTCGTGTCCGGTGCTACCCATCGAAAGGCAGTTGGTTCCACCGTGGCAAAAAGCGAATCCTTTTTGAAAAAACAGCCATTGGGATGAAGGTTGCGATTTAGCGCCGGCAGCGCTATTGTGGACCGGCGAAAGGGATATTATTGATTGGGTTCACCCCAAAGCGCACAACGTGCACGAAGATTCATGCATGGTCTTATTTATTTTTAGCTTTGTGCCTTCGGTGAACTTTGTGGTAAAATTTTAATATGTAAATAGATTGTGTCGTTTGATATAAGTTACTAAGATCGGTTTTAAATTTAGTGGAGGATTTTTAATTTATGGCATATAAGCATTCAGTTGACAAAGATCGATGTAAGGGTTGCGGGTTGTGTGTAACCGCCTGCCCTAAGAAGGTTTTGGAGATTTCCGATGAGATTAACGCCAAAGGCTATTTTCCGGCTTATCAGGCGCGTCCTGAAGATTGCATTTTCTGTGCGTTATGCTGCACAATGTGTCCGGATGTCGCCATAATCATCAATGAAATTGAAGAGGCAGCAGTTAGTAAATAGTTTAAGGATAGAGAGGAATCTATGGGAAAAGTATTAATGAAGGGCAATGAAGCCATTGGCGAAGCCGCCATTCGGGCGGGCTGTTTGAATTATTTTGCCTATCCAATTACGCCGCAATCCGAAGTGGCTGAATATCTCGCGCGCCGGCTGCCGGAAGAAGGAGGTGTGTTTTTGCAGGGTGAGAGCGAAGTGGCGGTATCCTATATGATCCTTGGTGCCGCCGCCTGCGGGGAGCGGGTGTTTACAACTTCTTCCAGCCCCGGTATCAGTCTGATGAGCGAGGGCATCAGTTATGCCACCGCGGCCCAGTGCCCGGCGGTGTATGTTAACATTATGCGCGGCGGCCCCGGTTTGGGGGGTATTTTACCGTCCCAGGCGGATTATATGCAATCGGTTAAAGGGGGCGGGCACGGTGATTATAAACTGCTGGTCATGGCTCCGGCCAGTGTCCAGGAAGCCGTTGAGATGATGATGGCCGCCTTTTCCCTGGCAGAAAAATACCGCAACCCGGTTATGATCTTAGGTGACGGGTTAATCGGTCAGATGATGGAGCCGGTGGAATTTCCGGAGCATCTCAAAGTCGAACCTTCAAATAAAGATGACTGGGCCACCAACGGTATGGCGACCCGCAACAGCAAGAAGCGCAACCTGGTCATGACCCTCTACCTGAACCCTGAGGAGCTCAACGCCCATAATCTGATGCTGAAGACCAAGTATGAGCAAATGGAAAAGGAAGAGGTGCGCCACGAAGCTTATAATACCGATGCAGACTATCAGGTGCTTATGGTCAGTTACGGTACCATGAGCCGGGTATGCCGTACCGCCATTGATAACCTGAAAGACGAAGGATTAGAGGTCGGTATGATCAGACCCCAGACCCTGTATCCCTTTCCAAAAAAAGCGATTTATGATGCAGCCGGCAAGCAGGGCTGCCGGGCGGTGCTTTGCGTGGAGATGAGTATGGGACAGATGGTGGAAGATGTTGAACGCAGCGTCTCCGGCCAGCGCCCGGTATTTTGGTACGGCAAATGCGGCGGTGAAGTTCCGACCCCCGAGGAGGTTATGGAGGAAATTCGCAAATTAGATAAATAGTCAATTAGTCGATTGGTTGATGGGGTATAAGGTTTAACCCGCTGTTATTATAACACGAATTAACCAGTTGACCATTCAACAAATCGACCCAATCTAGGAGAAAATAAATGGGGAAAACATTTCACAAACCGGAAGCGATGGCCGATACGATCACCCACTATTGCCCGGGTTGCACGCATGGAGTGGCGCACCGACTCTTGGCGGAAGTGATCGATGAACTCGACATCCGCGGCCGGACCGTCGGGGTTGCCCCGGTGGGGTGTGCGGTTCTGATGTATAACTATTTCACCTTCGATTTCCAGGAAGCCGCTCACGGTCGGGCGCCGG
>JASFIU010000303.1:0-6039 GCA_050122495.1 Desulfobacterales bacterium
GGTACAAATCATGTGATCATGATGCTGACCCAGATGCCGATGTTCATAACGAATGGCACCGTTGTCAAAGCTGCTTTTATGAGCAAATCCGAAACGGCACAGCAACTTCATTGTTTCGCGAACAAAATCGGGATCGAGCTGCCAGCCGTTCCGGTCAATAAATTTTAACAGCTCTTCGATCGTTACATGCTTTTCGGTCTGCAAAAAGGCTTCCAGAACTTTGAACCGATCTTCGAAATGATCGATTTGTTCCTGTTTAAAAAGCTTTTTGAACTGTTTTTTTTCCTGAATATGAATTTGTTTCATCTGGTTTCCTAATTGGGATAATTCTATCCGGCACTAGACTTTTTAGGTGGAGACTGGCTTTAGATACCCGTATGGCAGTGGATGCGTGTCTGGCCCGATGAGTTTGGTTTCGGTTTTGGCAGGGGCCGATTAAAATTGGCTGTCAGGTGAGGAATAAAAATTAACCATCGGGTCCCGGTATTTCATAGGTGGTGCAACTGCCACCGGGGCAGTTCCGGGTTTGCGCGCGGGCGCCTTCGCCTTTTTCGGAGCCGTTGTTCAAGCTATAACCCGTAGGGCTAAGAATCCGTTCAAATTCTTCAGATTTGCAATGGGGGCATTTAAGCTCCACCTCATCTTCCTTTTTCATAACCAGTATTTCGAAACAATCATTACATTCTAAGCATCTAAATTCATAAAGTGGCATTGGTATTCCTTTTGTGGCACTGTTTCTAACGCAATAATATGCTTATCCTGGCCGGATTGTCAAGGTGCAGGCGGGTGATATTGTGTTTAGGTTTAGAGGGTTTGCGGGGCTGTTATCCGCATCTATTAAGAAAAAAGGTGACATGAAAGCTGTTTGATCTTAAATTTAGAAAAGCCTAATTTGAGTATCGTTATGAATCCATCCGACAATTCATCATATAAGATTGTGTGGTTAAGAAGCCTTGCCGACGTCGACCCGGCCCAATGGGATGCACTTGCAGGGCCTTTACCGACCCCTTTTCTGGAATGGGCCTGGCTTCGCCAAATGGAAATTTCCGAAAGTGTCACCGAGGAGACCGGATGGCTGCCGCGCCACTTGACGGTGTGGTCAGATCATCAATTGATTGCGGCGGCTCCGTTGTACATCAAGGGGCACAGTGCCGGTGAATTCGTGTTTGATCACGCCTGGGCAGAGGTGGCAAATCGTTTTGATATTCCTTATTATCCCAAACTGGTCGGTATGAGTCCCTTTACCCCGATGGTCGGATATCGCTTTTTAATCGCACCGGGCTACGATGAGGAGCGAATAACCGGATTGATGGTCGCTGCAATCGAGCGGTTCTGCCGCCGTTACCGAATTTACAGCTGTAATTTTCTTTTTGTCGATCCGCACTGGCGTCAGCGCTTAACAAACTATGGTTTCATCGGCTGGTTGCATCAAAGTTTTAGCTGGAAAAATTTAGGTTACCAATCTTTTGCTGATTACCTGACGGCATTTAATTCCAATCAGCGACACAATATAAAGCGGGAGCGCAGGTCTCTTGCCAGGCAGGGTGTCACCATGAAGGTCTTTCAAGGAGATGAAATTCCATCGACTTTTTTTTCACAAATTTATTCCTTTTATGAACGCACCAACGACAAGTTCGGCCCCTGGGGCTGCAAATACCTTAAAGATGGATTCTTTCAGGGTCTGGCCGAGAGCTATCGTCACCGTTTGGTTTTTGTGGCTGCTTTTGATAAAGAAAACCCGGGCACACTCCGGGGTCTGTCTCTTTTGGTCACAAAGGGGGATCAGTTATTCGGCCGGTATTGGGGGTGCTCAAAAGAAATAAATAACCTTCATTTTAATGCGTGCTATTACAGCCCGATTGAATGGGCTATTGCCAACGGCATCAATCGCTTTGATCCGGGGATGGGCGGGTATCATAAAATTCGACGCGGATTTACAGCGGTCGCCAATTACAGCCTGCATCTATTTTTTGACCGCCGGCTTGATCAAATCATGAAAGCGCATATCGCAGAGATCAATCGATTGGAGCAGGAACATATTGATGAGTTAAATCTGGAAGTGCCGTTTGCCCATAACAAATAAGCCTGAATTGATTTTAAATCAATTCAGGCTTATTTGTTATTTTTTGATTCTTTCGGCGATAAACTCGTGAAATTGCTCCGAGATTTGTTTCTTCCAGACCCCCGAGAAACCCGTCCTTACCGTAACCTCGGTCCAGTCGGGATCGACAAGGGCGATTTTTATCGTCATCGGCGTGCCATCGGTACGCTCGGATTTGATGGCTGTCTGGGTTCCGTCTGCCTTCTCTTCGAGAACCGGCTGTTTCAGATCTCGTAAAATACTTTTGCACACCTGATAGGTTGTTTCGTAATTTGCCTCATAGGTTCGACTGAGCTGGCCGTCAAAATAGGCAAAGGCGCCTGCGCCGGCACCGGCGCCAACGACAATAGCAATACACCCGGTTGTCAATAACAAATACAAAATGGCAATCAGCAAAAAAAGTCGTTTTAGCATATTCTCCCTCTCAGAAACCTTTAACGTTAATCAACAAAAGGATTGCATCGATCGTTGCAGGGTATTCGGATTGCTACCGGACTCTCTTCAAATCGGTTGGCTCCGGCGGAACGATAAAAACGCGATTGTCTTGTCCAAACCTGACAACCGTCTGTCTTTGGGAGGCGAACCAGATGCCGATTCGCTTCCCGTCGGGGTCCAAGATCCAAGCCCCCTGGGGTTGCGTCAGCGGGATGGCTGACATTCGGAAAACCCAGGTTTTGAGTGTTAAGGAGGTCAAATCGACTCGCTGCCAATTGCGAGAACGCAGCGAATAGTTGGAATGAACGGCAATGATGGCATCCGGAACGCCCTGTAAACCGCTGTAGTAATACAAATGATCCGCAACAATCCGGTTATCCTCAAATATATTTGTGATTTCAGAACTTGGCTGCAGGGTTCCATGATTGGTTGTGGCGCAGGCATAAAGGCAGAAATAAACGCTCAGGCAGATGACGGTTGCCAGCCATGGCCGGCGATTGCGAACAGCGCTTTCTGATTTCCGATTGCGGACATATGGTTTATCGATGGCCATGGCTGCCCTAACTCCAACGCTCCAAAATCAATTCAGGCTCCATTTAAACTAACATGCTCGTTAATAGTGTCAAGAGACAAATGCGGCTGTAAGCTTCAGCACAACGGCCGGTAATCTGCAGGCTTCTATAATTAGTTGACAGCGGGCAGGTGAGCACTTAGATTTTAGTGATTTCTAAGAACCCCGGATTCTTTTGGAATGTTTTGAGAACTGCATTTTTGGACAGGAATACGACCCGGAAAAGATGATTTTAATTTTCCGATTCACCAGACAGAGGACCGTTTATGCTAAAATCCTTAATCCCCAAGATGACGACTTTTGGCAAATGGAGTGTGATTATTTTACTTGCCTTTATTCTAATCTGGCCGCTAACCATAGGGATTTACTCGGGTGTGTACAAAGTCTATACGCTTATTGATCCCGCCAAATTTCCCTGGTCAGGTTCGAATATGCATTCCATATTAAATCAAATCAAATCGGACTCGAGCGATGCCGAAAAAGGAATCGCCCTTTCTGCAGCGCTCGGCAACCGCTTGGAGGAGGAGTTGGGATCGCCCTTGGGCTGGTCGGTAAATGACCTGGTTATCTCTCCTACCCGGTGGCTTGACAATCGGGCCAACAGACAGCGAGGTGTCATTTTTGCAACCCGTATGCTCATTAATTTTTATTCAACCAATCTGGCTAAATATGGCAAAGTTGATGCTGAAAATGAGTTGTTAAAAGAAGCACGTGAAAAACATTTTGCCTTCAGCGAGGACAGCTGGTGGTTTCCATCCAGCGAAAGTGAGTATCGCAAGGGAATTAAATTGCTGCGTAAATATGAGGATGACTTGTCCAGCGGCAAAGCTGTCTATAACATGCGTTCGGATGATATGTACAATATGATCACATTTATCATCAGCAACCAATTTCTCGATCAACCGCTTGGGCTTCTGGTGCAGCCGAACGATGAAGTGCCCTACACCCAACTGGATGACCGGATTTACTACACCCAGGGCGTTATCCTGGTTCTGCGAGATTTTCTTCAAACCTTTGTGCACCTTTACCCGGAGGTAAAGGAAAAGGGAGGTGAAGAAAACATCCGCATTGCTTTCCGTGAGATGGAGCAGATCAGCACCTTTGACCCGTTGATTGTTTTAAGAGGGGAGCATGATGCCGTTTCCGCCGACCACCGCGGAAAGGTAGCCAGATATTTAATCCATATCCGGGAACGGATAAACGATTTGGCCCAGTCGATTCGAAGATAATCCAAATTGAGCGTTCTCGCTCAATTTGGATCTAGTAATATTTTACGCCGACACCATAATAAAAGTATGAGGCTTTGTCGGGTAGTTCGTTACACCAGACGACTTTTGCCCGGCGAACATCGTGGCCGGAAGAATAAGGGGAATCTTCAATACCGATGAAAATGTCGGTGCCCACTGTCGGCTCGAAGTCCGATTCAAAATACATTCCGGTTCGGCTGTAATTGTACATACGGCCTTCATGGTACTTGCCTGACGGATAATTTTCAATCATGACCGTGGTTTCATGAGCAAACCGCGGGGTGTCTCGATTTTCTGGATTCGATTGCATTCGGTACCTTTCGTTTGCGGTTATGACTATGAGGGTTTAGATCCAGCCCATCCGTTAACGTTGCTGATCCCTTGCAAAACCCTCTAAACACCCCCCCTTACACAAGCCACCGCTGAGACAATTCCTTCTTATGTGGCCACTGCCAGGACCCGCTTAAAAATAACCCTTATATTCCGATATAGATTTCAAAGGAAATAACGATAATCAGGGCACTCACCAAAGCAATCAGTAAAGAAATAAGCGTTTCTTCCATAAACGAAATTCTCCGAAATTGCATTTATTGTTGTTGCCAGTCAATCGTCATTGTTTCACAGCACAAAACGTGCCGAATTGGTTTTTTGTGTAAATTAGAATATAAATACAGATAGTTGTGGGATGTTTCCTGCCGACATGAGCGCATAATGAGTCTGATTTATGGAAAAATTTCCATAAAGACTGGGTAACGGTTTTCCTATATGCCACCATATGTAGCGGTTTAACGGTTACTTTTATCTAGATAAGAGATATAAGGAAGAGACAAGCCTTAGAAGTGGCTTCAAAACCCCATCTAAGGTCCAATGGCTGCGTTGTCCTGCAAATTGAAGTGCTCACGTACTAGCGTGTACGCTCCGCTTTCAATTCGCGGGACGTCTTGTCCTTGAATTTGATCTGAGGTTTTGAAACCACTTCTATTGGAAACACAAGCAACGCTGGGTAAGGGTCAATCCCAATGGATGAGGGTGATTCGCCAGGAATCACCCTCTGAGCATTGGGTGACAGTATGGGTTAACATACTATCATCTTTCTTATCGGCTTTTATTCAGTAAACTTTACTGCTTTTTGAGAGGACCCTGGAACAGATCTCGATCCACTATTTTTGAGATAGGTTTCCCGCTTGAGCGCGGGATTACACGTCTTGATTTTAACAAATTAATGTATGCATCAAGACGGGCGGGCTGTTGATGGGTGGGGGTGATTGTCAATTATACCGTTTACCCGTCGATTGTGCCGGGAACAAAGGTGTAGTCTCTTGCGGTCTGGGAATTTAATATGCCACCAGATCTTTTAATCAATTTGTCCTCCGGCGCGATGGATTCTCTATCGTGTTGCGACTTGGCTGGCCCAACCGACAAGACAACTTTTTCAATATCCTCTAAAGGTTTTTGCCCTTGGGAGCTAGATGCTTCAAAAATTAAGTGAGCGCCCCATATATCTTCGGTTAACAATAGGTGATTGAGTTCGTAACGATGCTTTCCGCTTTTATCCTTGACAGAAAACTGTATGGTCATTTCACCGTTGGCGTCCTGTTTTAACGGTAACAGGTTTTTTTCATTGACATAGACAAGTAATTTATCCTCTTTTTGATAGGTGAGTTGATGAATTAAATCCAGCTGAA
>JASFIU010000304.1:0-6032 GCA_050122495.1 Desulfobacterales bacterium
GCTTCGGCTCGACATCGCTGGTGACAAGTGCGTCGATCAGTTCCGTTTTTGCTTTCCTGCAAAAGATGGCTTTCAGACAGGCCCGCATGGCAGACCGACGAATATTTGCACTGGTTGAATTGAGCAGGGCAGATTTGGCTTCGCATTTGGAAATATAAGCTTCCACCAGAGCCTCCAACTCCGCTCTATGGTTTTCATCACCCAGAGCCGGAACCGTGAACACCATCCCGGCTGTGACCATTGCCGACAAAATGAAGATTGCTTTTATTTTCATGTTGCCCTCCTCAAGTCCGCTGGTATTTAGTAGCAGGCGATGATTACCGTAGGCCTACCCCGTAAATCTGAGAATCTATTCTGCAATTTGTTTTGCAGATATAATGCCATTGATCTGATCATCGGGCATATTTCCAGTGAGTTAATCTATAACCTCTTAAAATTAAATAGTATTTAAAATATTTTATGTGCGTTGAATTGGAGAGAAAATCGGTTTTTACGGCCCAAACTGTAAAGATGGTTGACATTTTTCTGTTACAGATGTAAAGATGGTTGACATGGCTTATTTTTTAAGGAAGCCTTTCTCCCATCTCTCAACCTCTCAAACACAGGAACCGATAGATGACCGAGATCGATAAAGAGGTTTTTCTGAAAAAAGAAGATCTTGATCTGCTGTATGAGGTTACGACCTCCATTCATTCCATTCATGATCTGGACGAAATGCTGCGCGATGTTTTGCTAAAGATCAAAGAAGTTTTTCAAATCGAAGGTGCCTCCATTGCGCTGCATGATGCCCGGCGCAAGGAATTTTATTTTATCCGAACCGTTGAAGAGCAGCGAAATGGAACCCGACAGGGAATGGATCAGATGCGGTTTCCTGACAGTTACGGTATAGCCGGCTGGGTGCTCAGGGAAAAAAAGTCGGTTCTAATACCGGATGTCTCTGAAGATAAACGATTTTCCAAACAGCTCAACCTCCAGCAGAATTTTGATACACAATCCATGATTTGCGTGCCCTTGAAAACGCGTAAAGGGGTGCTCGGGGTGCTCTATGCTTTAAACAAATACCTGGCTGAATTTACCCAAAAAGATGTTCGATTATTGGAAATCCTTTCAGGCCCTATTGCGGTTTCGATTGAAAATGCAAGACTTTACGGAGACATACAGCAATATGCCAGCTCGCTCGAAAAAGAAAATATCCGCCTGAAGACTGAAGTACAGGAACGATTCAATTTGCAGGGCATTATCGGATCCAGCGCCGCGATGCAAAAGGTTTTTGCCCTGTTGGAAAAGGTTATCGATACCAATACCACCGTTATTATCCAGGGAGAAACCGGCACCGGAAAAGAACTTTTTGCCAAAGTTATCCACTACAATGGTCCCCTCAAGGACAAACCGTTTGTTGCTGAAAACTGCGGGGCATTATCTGAAAACCTTCTCGAAAGCGAACTCTTCGGGCATGTCAAAGGCGCGTTCACCGGGGCCGTTTCTGATAAGAAAGGGCTATTTGAACTGGCAGACGGGGGCACGGTCTTTTTGGATGAAATTTCCGATATGCCGCATGCCATGCAAACCAAATTACTGCGGGTGCTTCAAGAAGGGCAGATCCGGCCGGTCGGCGGCAGTCAATATCGGCAGGTGAATTTTAGACTGATTTCGTCTTCCAATCGCGATTTATACAAAGAAGTAAAGAAGGACCTTTTCAGGGAAGATCTTTTTTACCGCATACAAGTATTTCCCATTGTCATACCGCCTTTACGAAAGCGTAAGGAAGACATTCCACTTTTAACCATGCATTTTTTTGAAAAATTTGCCGCCAAGCTGGAGCGCCCGGTTGGGCGTTTGACACCGGACGCTCTGGAAAAATTGATGCAATTTGATTGGCCGGGCAATGTGCGCGAGCTTGAAAATGAAATCGAGCGTGCCTTAACGCTGGCCGGAGATGATGGTGAGATAAAAGTAGAATATCTTTCGGAGCGAATTAAGGCTTCCGCCGATAATCTGAAAAGATCGGATGAAACCCCGACAACTTTACAGGAAGCCACCGTGCGGCTTGAGCGCAAAATGGTTGTGGAAGCTCTGCGCCGGACAGGCGGCAACCGCTCCCAGGCCGCCCGGATTCTAGGCTTAACCCGCCAGGGTCTGTTAAATAAGATCACCCGCTATGAGATTGACTTGTAGCGGCCTGCCTTGGGTCAACATCTTTTGGTGAAACATCATAATGGAAATGTTGCAACACCTATTGTAAATGTGCAACGTCGCTTAATCCCCTTTGACCAATAATTCTAAATTTTGCCATTTTAAATTACGGAACGCTCATTTTAGGCATTAGTTGGCGGCCAGTGCCTGCCGAACACTATTCGCCAGATCCTGCATTAGCAGGGGTTTCATGAGGAAGGATCGCACGCCCATTGCGGAAGCATGCTGCCGGGTGAATTTCTCGCTGTAACCCGTGCAAAAAATCACCGGAATATCGACCCGAATATCCATCAGTTTTTCAGCTAATTTTTCGCCGGTCATATTCGGCATGACGAGATCGGTTATCACCAGGTCAAATTGATTCGGCTGTGCTTTAAAAAGCTCCAGAGCCTCGATACTGCTCGTGCGTGCCGCTACGGTATATCCCAACCGTTCCAGCATTTGTTTTCCAATTTCCACCAGCGGCTGCTCATCGTCCACCAGAAGAATGCGCTCATGGCCCATCGACAGGGGCGTTGAAACAACTTCATCCGTTGATACGTCCCGTTGAATGATCGGCAGATACACATTAAAGGTTGTTCCCTGACCCGCCTCGCTTTCGACGGTCACCGCACCATTATGGGACTTGATTATTCCCTGCACCACGGCCAATCCCAGCCCCGTTCCTTCACCCTTTTTCAAGTTTCTGTTGAATTTTTATAGTCGCGGGCAAAGAGGCATGCAACAATTTTAAAGCTTCTTTTACGATATGCCGGGCCTGAATGGGTTTGCGCTCATTCTTGCTCTGGCGGCTGAATGCCAGAATTTGCTTCACCATGTCGCGGGCATGTTTGCTGGCGTTAAAAATTTCTGTTAAATTTTGTTTGACCTCCGAATCCACGTTCCCATTCATCAGGATCAGCTCTGTATAGCCGATAATGACCGAAAGAATATTGTTAAAGTCATGGGCGATTCCACCGGCCAGCGTGCCGACGGCTTCCATCTTCTGGGCTTGCTGGAGTTGATCCTCTAGTTTTAGCTTTTCTTCTTCGGCCCGCTTGCGATCTGTGATGTCATGCGCCACTACCGTAGCACCGCTTGGCTTTCCATTTTGGTCATATTCATATCTCGCATCTAAAAATATCCAGAACTCATGGCCGTCTTTGGCCCTGGCTTTGTATTCAACGGTCCCGGGAATTTGCTCGCCCTTAAAAAGTTTGTCCAATCTGGCGAGAAAACGCTTTTGGCTCTCTTCGGTCAAAAAATCCAGGGCGCTCATCGAGAGAAGTTCTTTTTCGGTATAACCGGTATATTCGCACATCACATCATTTACACTGACCAATTTACCGGTATTAAAATCCACTTTATAAATACCGGTAGGCACATGGTTGACCAATTGTTTGTATTTCTCTTCACTTTGTTTCAATGCCTCCTGGGAGAAGTGTAAGTTGATCACCGCATAGGCAAAGATATACCCTAATATGGGTGCAATTATCGCTGGGATTATTAAGCTCATGAGAATTCCGCGCATCTCAACGCGGCCGATCACATAGGAACTCACTGCATATAAGGTAAACGATGAAAAAATCGCCACCGCTGAAGTTACCAGGGTGGTTTTTAATATGCCCAGCTTTCGTATCCATTTAAGAATCATTTTTTCACTCGGCTTTCTGAGATAGTGCCAGTCTTTTAATCCGGTTGAGATCGACATCGACTTCAAATGAATAGTCGAACATTTCCTCAACCACGACGACAACGAGGGTTTGGATCTCACCCTGAAAACGGGTGGCCGCTGAGGATGGCGAATGCATCGACACCTTCGAAGCCAGCGCTTGTCCGGTTTTATCAAAAGCAAAAAGCCGGGCAGATTTACCGCCTCCATAGGTTACTGTGGCTACATCTTTTTCAAGCCGGCCCAGCTTCACCCACACCCCATTGGATTCCCTGACACTGCCGGGGGCATTGCCGGAAACAAAATTAATTTTTGTCAAACTGATCGGCAATGATAATTGAAACTGAATTTTAGCGGTTTTGAGCGATTCTTTGGGAGTGCCCCTTTTGACATTTACATCGATATAACCGGGTGAGATACTCCCTGGATTGATTTTAGATTTCAATTCTTCGTGTGCCGCACGCAGCACATTGGTGCCATCGGCCGCCACGACTTCCAGCACTTCATAAGTTAGCTGTGCCAGAGATGCATTTGGAACTTCTATCGGGTCGAGATCCAGTGTCATCCGGGGTTGGCCGTCGAAACTCGCGTAATTACCGGCGAACAGGCTTTGTTGAACCGCGGCGGGGATCGTTTTCTTTAGTTTGTCGATATTGACGGCCGGTGAAATGCGCGGTGGCGGCTCGTATTGGGCGATAATCGGCCCTTTGCTGGGTGTTAGTTTTGTGCTCTGGACCAACAACGGCCCGAAGATTGCTTCCGACAGAGAGGTCAAAAACGCGTTGTCATACTGTTCTTCCCAGTTGAACTCCAGAGCGAGACGGTTATTTTTGTACGCTATCCGGTGCTGATAGCGCGGATCTTTTAATAGCGAAATCAGTTTTAATACCATCCCGTCGACATTGAGATCATCCCGGTTTCCCGACTGTAGTTGCTGATAGATACGTTTACCATCCACCCCTTTTCGAAACTGCTGGGCGTAATGAAGCACACGACCATTGCTTTCATCCAGGCCTAATCCGATCACCAGGGATTCAACGCTTTTCAGGGATTCGGATAATTCCGTCAGCATACCGCCGCTCATCGCAGCCACCATGACGGCTTGGGGATTTTGTTGGAGTGCCGGATTGCGCTGAATCTTATTTTGCCAGTCCGTGCTGAAGTTTTCAGGAATTTTAACAGACAGCACGGCCAGATCCCGTGGCCGGGCGATTGATGCGACCATTTGCGCTACCCGGGTTTTGCGCACCGTTTTGGGTGTTTTTTTAAACAACTGAGATAATTTTTGCGGTGCAAAGACCGCTGTATTATCAACAAATTGAATTCGATAGCGGTGGATCGGAAACTTATTCCGGGTGTTCTCAGGAATGGCATTTTCATTAATGCGATAGGAACCGTCCATATCTCGTTTCAGAAACTGGATAAAACTATTTTTAGAATTGAAATGCCTTTCCAGGCTTTTTCCATCCCTACCGGTGGCTAATATCACCGGTAAAACGGTGTGCTCCGGGTCGGGATACAGGTATAGTTGAATTTTGCCGAATCCAAAAGATTTGAAAATGCCGGCGGTCATCTGATATTTGATGTCCTTTTTATCTTCCGGCAGGGTCTGCTCGATGGCTTCCATCAGCAGGGGAACATTTAGGTTAAGGGCCAAGAAAGGCTCGGCTAAAGACCTGGCCGGCTCCGTTGCCTCGGCGGCGGTTGTGGAGCTCATGCCCGGTTCGGTTTTTTTTGCGGCCGGTTTTTTTGCGATGACTTTATGTAGACCGATATGGCTGGCGGTCGTTTGAGCCCAGTCGGTTTTTAGTAAATAACCAGCGAGCAATACAATAATGATTCCGGCCGCTGCTGCCAGCGCCCAGGTTTTTCGAAAGATCGGAGTGGTGGGTCGCCCAATTTCCGGGACAATGGGGATATCCGCGGCAGGCTGTTTAGGCTTTGATCGGTTGTCTTTTTGCTGTAGCAAAATCACTTTTTGATCGCTGTCGTTTTTATTTGCCGAAACGCTGCCCTGACCCTCCACAAGCGACATGGTACGCCCACAGGCTTTGCATTTGGTGGTGGTCATTCCCGCGGGTATTTTGGCAGGATTAATATTGTATTTCTTACCGCAGAACAAGCAGGCGATTTCTTTTGTTCCGGTATTCTGAGGGGCCGATTTCAGCGGATTCGGTTTTACTGGGGT
>JASFIU010000305.1:0-6011 GCA_050122495.1 Desulfobacterales bacterium
GGATCGTCCACCGATCGATAGACTTTCTCGGTTCTTTCGGTTTTTGTGTAGAATATTTTCCTCCTTACGCCATCAGAATCCACGTATTCTTTTGGCGGTTGATAGCCAGGCTTTTGTATTATCATGGTTGTCGTTTGAACGAGACGATAGTTGCTTGGAATTTTTGTAGAAGAGGGTATCATTGCTCAGAATTTTCTAACTTGTGTTTGTTCAGATCCACATCCAACGCCTGTTATAACTAAATGGGGTGACGGATGTAATTCTATCCATCCTTTCTCGCACCACGTCTCCTTCCTGTGGTCCTGCTCCCTGATTTGCCCGCTTTGCTGCCTGCCTTCATGCCCGCAATCAATGACGCCAACTGATCACTTGCGCTAACAAGTATTACCTGCTCAATATCCGGATCGCCATAATCTTTATCATCTAGAAGCCCCTGTCGTCTTTGATTTTCCTTTTTCATTTTTTCTTTTTCCTCAATAACTTTGAGCACATCAAAATACCGATGGAGCTTTTTAAATGTTTCCATCGCCGATCCAGTCCCGGCTTCAAGATCAAGAATCAGGTTATTCGTATCCACTAAAAATCGTCTGGAATACTCCTTGCGAAATAAATACTCATAGAAAAGATTGGCGTTTTCAAAGCAACTGTGTTCTTTAAGAAATATCTTTTTCTCGTTCTGCCTCAAAATCTTATTATATTCATCGCGTTCATTGGGCAATAAGCCGTCTGCGATAAAAGCTTCCTTTTCACTTTTATTAAGGTCTTGATACTCTGCTCTGATTTCAGGGACATAGTCCACCATTTCTTTTCGCTGCTTTTTGGGTATAGGCTGAGGAAACGGAATATAGGAGCTTGAATCTGGATCCTGCATTGCTCGTAGAACCGGGTCCAAAAATTCACCGGTCTCCAGATCCATATAGAAATTTCTCATGAGATGAAGCATATCGAAAAGATTGTCTATTTCCTCCAAATCGATTTCTGCATCCGGCTTAAGATAATAAATGGCGTAATTCCCTGCAAATCCGATCGGACCGGCTGGATTAATAAGCTCAGTTACCGGGCGCACCGTATCGACATCTGAAAGCACCGGTTCAAAATGTCCCTTTACGCCAAGTGGTAATCCAGCAACAGACCAACCGGTAATCGGGATGTCCGTATCGGCTTCTATAACAAATCTCCAGATCGTGGGAATTCGAATATCGAGTTTCTTATATCTAAGCATTCTCTGTTCAGGATCCTCCTGGGACCAAATAGCCCTGCAATAATGTAATATATTGTCTCTGATATGTTGCAAAAGCCTCTGCCGCTTGTGGTCAAGAAGATAACGGTTTCTTCCCTTCTCCAAATTTGCCTTGTGTGATTCTCGATATGCTTTTTGTGCTTCCTGGATAACATCGATATTTTCCAGGGAAGCATTTCCTGCTTTACTAGCAAGTGTCAGCAAACTGTTTGTTGCTGTATCCATCATTGTGTCGATTTTTTCCATCGGCATATCATCCAAGGCAGCATCCTGGCTGATCGATATCAGTGCATCACGAAAAGAATCGTCTAAAAGCGTCTTGGCGATAATCCAATCATATTTCGCTACCCATTCTTTTGTAACCTGATGTGGCAGCGGAATGGGTTCTGCGATAAAAACAACACTGTTAACCTCAGCAAGGCGGGTCAAAACTTCATATTGTCTCTGCAGTTTGCTAAACACATAAGTGATGGGTATTTCATCATTCGGGTTTTGGATCTCAGACGCAGTTGTGACCTCAAAAGTCGATTCAGATTCTGTACTAACAACTATTTTGGTTTCAGTGCGTAATTTGCTAGCTGTTTTTTGCATGGTTTCAGTGAGATGGGTGCTAGCTCTTTTAACTTTTTCCTCCGATTCTCCGGAACCACCTCCACCACCACCAACTTTAAAAAACCCTAGATCAAGTCCGGCTTCTGCTTCAGCATTCCACTTATTTGTTTCTGCGGATTCTTTCACTATTTCGCTTGAATCTTTCGAGCTATCGGTAGTCTCTGTTGTCGTCTCCACAGATTTGAGGGATTCAGCAGTTCTAGACACTTTGGTGCGGCGTGTTATCTTAGTTGAGACTTTTTCAACTTGCTTTGGCCCTAAAGGGATCGTCTTAACTGTTTCGCCTCGCTGGATACCAAGAGGGCGCCACTCCTGGCGGTAAACTAATCGCAACCCCAAATTTACGTTACCGGGCAATACGATCTGAAAAGGATAGTCCATGAGGCTTTCTACTTCTTGCTTAATTCTTTGATAGCCTTCTTCTGAAATCATCTGTGGTTGCATAAGCTCCAAAAGACTATTACTGATGTATATCCATTCTGTGAGAATTTGAGGTGGAGTTGAAAAATCCCCGCTTTGGTGCCGGTAAAAGATATCTAGGATATGGGCATAATCAAACAATGTGTTGCGCAGATTGTTTAAAAATGCCTGCCGCCATTCATAGGTGATAGAAAAATAAATTTCATAAAGTGTTGACAATGCACCTGAATTAATCAGACCGTCTCTGTATACTTGGACTATATGGTCGGCTACGTGATATAAATGCCAATAAAATGAAGTCGATCCATCATGATTATGCTTCCAAATTGACCAATACACGGCAGGATCTATTGTGTACAAAATCTCGCCGATAAAACCCAAGAGTTCATTAACTTCCAATGATGGGCCTTCTAATTGATTGAGTATGTCGATGACCGTCTGCGATATATCAATTCCGTCCGGCATAGAGAACCATTCCGGTTCCACGACATATTCGTAGTAAGAAAAGTCGTGCCAGGCGACATTATCCAGTCTTTGCTGGCTTAAACCCAAAAGATTACTCACGGTCCCGGGGGCAATGAGGTCAGAAAGCATGTTATTTAAGCCATCGTCCGCGGTGCCCATTTCGGTTTCTGATTTTTTCTGATCCGGTTCCCTGGCTTTGTCTTTTTTATATAAAATATCCCCCTGATTTTTGGTGGTTTTCGATATAAGCGAGTTGGGGCTTTCAGGAATCAGCATGTCAAGCTTTGATTTTTTACCATCCTGTAAGACACCCATCCCAACAAAGGGGATTTTTTGATGGGTTTTAAGGGGTAAATGGCCGGAAAAGGCAGTCGCTTTGCTTTTTGTGATTTCTTTAACTTTTCCCTTTTTGGGTTTATAAGAAAGTTTTAGTCTTTTACCATTGGCGATTCTTTCCAATATAATATTTTTAATTTCTTCGTTTTTAATTTTCTCGATGACATCTTCAGGAAGATTCAAAGGAACAGCCATAGGTATTTTAATATTGTTAAACCGTTTAATAAGCTGCATATTTTTTAATTTAAGCTGCTGCTTGGGGGTGATTCTTTTTCCCGCTTTCATCAATTGCTTGCCATATTTTTTAGAATACGACCCTTTTGGCCCTAGCCGGAGTGTATTTTCTTTTTCAAATTTACGAATTGCAGCCAAAGTCGCTTCTTGATTGGCTGTCAGCGACCGAGATTGTGGCCGGCCTTGGACAGCTTTATCTTTCCCGGCCTCCTCTTTGCATTGCTTACAGACTTTCACCCCTTTTGCCGTTTTTTCCCCACAGACTTGGCATTCCATAATATCCTCCTTAGGACTTTATATTTTTGTAAAATCTAATTGTTCCTGACGACTGCTTTACTGCTGGTATTATTGAACAGCGTTCTCGAGATACGGGACAGCGACTACAGAAGG
The DNA here is from genome assembly GCA_050122495.1 of Desulfobacterales bacterium. Taxonomy (GTDB): domain Bacteria; phylum Desulfobacterota; class Desulfobacteria; order Desulfobacterales; family JAHEIW01; genus JAHEIW01. Next base: position 3,698 of record JASFIU010000305.1, read on the forward strand.
AGAATTGGAGATTTTCTGGTCCGCTTTTTAGCCTTGAAATTTTTAAAAGATTATCAAAAATTGAAATCGCTTTGACTACCGACAGAAAATAAGATCTCCTGCCAGGACTAGATAAGCACATTTTGGAAAGTTTCCCCATTGAATCGTTACCTAAATGTTAGGTTATAGTTTAGCAAAACAAGCGGTTAATTCAGGGGAAAAAAATAAAAACCAGGAGTCCGATATAATTTCTAAACAGGACGAATAGAAAAGAGTGAATACAAGCTATATTTGGTTATGAAGTAAAATTTAGCTGAGCACGCCACTGGCTTTTTAATATTCTAAAAAGCCTTGAAATGTCAAGAAAAATGAGTATTAACCGGAGGTTAAAATAATGAATTTTAATTATCCGATTTTGACATTAGGTTGGTAAATTAAGGTACGTAGGTGCGTTATTGCGTTTTTTCGATTGGGCATTTTAATTAGCCACAGCGCCTTTGGCGCAGCTCAAAGGTCATAGCTGGAAGCTCAAAGGGTCCCCAGGGCATCTTTTTATTCTTTGCTGCCGTATTTTCCCGGGTTGAATTTTTTGTATGTGGGGGTATCCACAGGGGTTATCGATATTTTTTACATTCAAATCCTAAGGCAGCTCGGAAATGATTTTGCGGTATTCATCTTCGGGAAATACTCTAAGAGTTTCCGTCCGGATGGCACCGGCCGCTCCGATAGTGAGCGCCAATTTCATCGTGGTTTCATCATCCGGCGATTCTGAAATAACCACTGCGTCGTAACTTCCCATCGCCAGATAAAACGCCTTCAGCTCAGCCCCCATTGATTGAAACAGCCCTTTAGCAGTTTCAAGGCGGTTAGGGCTGTCCTTCATGTTTTCGACACCTGTCTGGGTGTATTTGATCAGGGTGATATAAGTCGGCATGGGTCCACCTCCTTTCATTTAAAGCCTCGTGAATACCCCCAAAATGAAAAACAACGAATGTCATTATGAACTTCAAGCCGATTGAGAAAAGATCGAATGGAGTTTGGAGTGCGAGGCGTGAGCTGTCGATTGCGGAGAAGTTTGAAGAGGCTCAGGTTACCGGTGGAGTATGAGCTGGAGACCAGGATTGCAACTGAAGTCTAATACTCGAATACCAAAACTGCGGTGAAAGTCAATCATCTTTAGTTACTTTAAATTAGCCACGGACACACACGGACCCGGCGTCGCTTTCAGCTATGCCGCGGCAGGCTTACACAAACAATAAAATCAACAAAATTAATCCGCAGATTTCGCAGATTACACAGATTAAAAATTAAGTTAACTTAAAACCAGCCACGGCGCCTTTGGTGCAGCTCAAAGCTCATAGTTGAAAGCTCAAAGGTTTTTAAGGACCCCCCTTCGCTAAAGCTACGGCGCGGCAAGCTGAGGTCGGGTTGAATGCTCAAATTCCTGGTGTTGTGATACGCAGGAATCGGTCGCGGAACTCATGCAATACCTTGACCTAGGGTTGGATTAGAGAACCATCGGCCGCAGTTGATATGAAGCAGCTGCTGCCGCCACCACCGCCGCCACCGCCGTCGTCCCCCTCATCCAATGGCAAATCGAGAAGGTAGCGTGCCACTGCAAATTCAGAGTTGCCGCTCCCGCTGTCACTGGTGCCCACCACAACAATTTTGTCGTTGGATTGAACGGCAATACCCGAACCGACGTCATTGCCGGCAGAGAAACTGATGGTCACCTTACCATCGCCGCTAAAAGAGTCGTCAAGGGATAGGGCATCTGAAGGATAGATGGTAACAATCAATAAGGTTGGCAATGTGGAAATCAGAATAAAGGTAAACGCTTTTGTTATCATTCGGATAAAAAAATTTGTGGGCATTGTAACATCCCCATTTTTAAAAATTGTTGAGTTTGAGAACCAAAAACGAACCAATATAAAATCAGACGAGAATCCAGAAGGGGGGTCAGCACAATAAGAGATGTTTCACAATGGAACCGATTCGAGATAGAGATCAGATTTCACAGGGGGATTTACAATTAGTTGAATATTATTAGAAAGATTTTATGTCAAAGAAAAAAATCAAAAGAATAGCTCAAATCTATCCGCAGGCCCGTCTTCGTTAAAACTTCGCCGGACAAGTCGCCGAGGCACGTTTCGCAGATTAGCGCATATAGATAAGGCTCAAAGCTCAAAGTCGAGGGGCTGGAAAATTAAGGGACATCCTATAATCCCCTTGTCAACAGAAAATCATAATTTTTTTATGTTTATTAATATCAACCTGATAGAGCTTTGGTCATTTTCAGGACGCACTGGTCCGTATATATTTTTAATTAAATTTC
>JASFIU010000306.1:0-6005 GCA_050122495.1 Desulfobacterales bacterium
GCAGCAGATGAAAGCCTCCGGCTCGCCCGAAGGGTGAAAAGTAATGAGATAAAATGATTCTCATCCTTTAGCATAATCCCAACTTCTCATTACTTTTCATGCAAAATCTAAGTATTAACCTTTAATTGTTAACACGTTGAGTGATTTCTTTCAATATGTTTTTGGCGCGATCCAAATGGCCGTCGCCATCGTAACCCGCTAATTTAACTTCTAATACATTCTCCGTTTGAAGCTTGTAGCGTTTCGGAGCGGAAAGGATCAATTCCAGCAGAGCGTCGGCGTTCTTCATATGGGCTTCTGAAAAGTGGAGCAGCAGCTGTTGACCATTTAAATCCAGCCTGGCAATGCCGGCTTTTTTTGATAATATTTTAAGACCTATTTTAAAAAGCAGGTTGTGCGCCTCCTTGGGTAATTCACCGAAACGATCGACCAGCTCTGTATTAAAATCGCCTATATCTTTGAGTTCCGTCATTTTGGCCAGTCGCCGGTAAGCCGCCAGCCGCTGGTCAATGTCCGGAATATAGGATTCTGAAAAAAATGCAGAAATGCGGACATTGATTTCAGGCTCGAGCGGTTCCATTGGGGCTTCACCCTTTAATTCGGCAATCGCATTTTCCATTAACTTTAAAAACATATCATATCCGACCGCAGCAATATGCCCGGATTGAGAGGCACCGAGGATAGTGCCACCGCCGCGGATCTTTAAATCATTCATCGCGATCTGAAAACCCGAGCCCAAATCACTGTGTTCCATCAAAACCTTTAAACGTTTCTGAGCATCTTTTGTCAGCAGGCTTTCATGCGGGATAATCAAATACGCATAAGCCTGCTCATCAGCGCGCCCCACCCGTCCGCGCAACTGATAAATTTGTGCCAGACCAAAACGGTCCGCGTGGTTCACAATGATGGTATTCGCCGATGGGATATCCAGACCCGACTCAATGATGGTTGTGCAGACGAGCATATCGAATTCCTTTTTTAGGAAACGAAACATGACCTGTTCGAGCATGTTTTCATCCATGCGGCCATGGGCGATATCCAATCGGACTTCAGGTACCAAACCCTGCAATTTCCGGGCAATTTTCGTAATCGTCTGGATATTATTGTGGACAAAGAAGATCTGCCCCTGTCGGCTCAACTCCTTCCGAATTGCCTCTGAAATCAAAGCCTCATCAAACTCAGAAATGTAAGTGATGATGGATTGTCGAAACTCCGGCGGGGTCGAAATGATACTAATATCGCGGATACCCACTAAAGACATATGCAGCGTTCGGGGAATCGGCGTTGCCGTCAGTGTCAGTACATCCACATTGTGTTTTAAATTCTTAAGCTTTTCTTTATGTTTTACCCCAAAACGTTGTTCTTCATCGAGAATTAACAACCCCAGTTCCTTGAAAATGATATCTTTCTGCAGGAGCCGATGGGTTCCAATGACAATATCCAGCCGGCCGGCTTCAAGGTCTGCTAGAATCCGCTTTTGCTGGCTTGCCGAACGGAATCGGCTCAGACAGGCAATATTGATCGGATAACGTTCATAACGTTTGCAAAAGGTCGCATAATGTTGCTCGGCCAGGATGGTGGTGGGAACCAGAATCGCAACCTGTTTATTGTTATTTACCGCAAGAAATGAGGCCCGCAGTGCCACCTCTGTTTTACCATATCCAACATCCCCGCATACCAGACGTTCCATTGGTGTTTTTTTATACATATCATCGAGAACGTCCGCTATCGCCCTGATCTGATCGGGTGTCTCTTCATATTCAAATCCGGCTTCAAAATCTCGCAAATAGTTATCAACGGCGCCAAAGGCATAGCCTTTATCGAATTTTCGTTTGGCATAAAGTTTTAGAAGTTCGCCGGCGATCTTCTCCGCGGACCGTTTGACCCTTTCCTTTATCCGCTTCCAGGATGTTCCGCCCATTTTATCAATGACCGGTTCAATTCCTTCCACCCCCATATATTTCTGAACCATGCTCATCCGGTCGACCGGAAGATAAAGCTTGTCGCCATCTTTATACAAAAGTACCAGAAAATCATTTGTGAGGCCGTCGACCTTCAATTTCATCAGCCCGTCGTAGCGCCCGATACCATGCTCAACATGTACGATCAGATCATCCTTTTTAAGATCCTGCAGATCCAGCAATTCGGAGGGCCTTCTGGATCGGCGTGGTTTTTTAGGTCGGGGCCTTAATCCGAAAATTTCGGCTTCCGTAATAATGGCCAAAGATTCCGCCGTCCAAACAAAACCCGACGACACCTGCCCGAGACACAAATAGACGGTGTTCGAATCGATTTTGACCTCCGAAAAGGTCCGCGCCAATTTAAATTGAAGGCCGTAAGGGGTCAGCAGGGATTTTAATCTTTCGGCCTGGGTTTTGGTTCGGCATACAATCAAGGTGGTCAAACCGGCCTGCGTTTTTTTTCCAATCCAATCGACCAGCGGTTTGAGGAGATTTTCCTTATCCTGATAATTTTTTAGGCGCAACCCAATGTCTGCATTGGTTTCGACACTGGCCTTAAGCTGCAGCGTATCCGGGCGATTCAGCGCATTCCCCCGCTGGATTTCAAGCGATTTAAAAATTAACGGTTTTTTTTGTAAAATTAGGGCTTCAATCTGTGACCAGCTTAAATACAGCTGCGAAGGATCCACGCAAAGGTTTTTCGTTTGACATGATGTTTCATAATTCTTTGCGATTTGGTTTTCCGATTCCACGACCGCTCTCTCCAGATCTTCGATTGCGGTTGATACGATCAGGGTATTAGGGTGCAGATAATCAAACACATTATTAAGATCCTCGTAAATTAAAGGCTTAAGACTCTCAATTCCGGGAAAACCCTGACCGTTTTTGATTGGATCAATAATTTTTCTAATTTCGCTAACCGGAATTTCAAGCTCAGCGGCCCGCATCCTGATCCTGTTGATGATTTGGGGCACCATCGCCTTGTTTAAAACCAATTCTCGGGCGGGCAGGACGACGGCTTCATCGATAGGGGTAAGTGTGCGTTGGCTGCCGGCCGAAAAAAATCTGATGGACTCCACCGTATCGCCAAAAAACTCGATCCGGATGGGATCCGGATAGAGCGGGCCGTAAATATCGACGATCCCGCCTCTCACACAAAAATCTCCCGGCTCTTCAACAATAGAAGCGTGCTCATATCCCCCGGCTACCAGCTTTTCAATGAAAACATCTCGTTCAATTTCCTCCCCGGTCACAATCAATTCAGCATAATCAATGATTTCCTGTTTGGGGATAACCTTTTGCAGCAAGGCATCCACCGATGTCACCACGATCGGAGGGGTCCTGGACTCGATGGTTTGGTAAAGCGCACAGATTCGCTTGGCTGCGGTTTCACTGTGATAGGAAAGAAATTTATAGGGTAAAATATTATAAGGCGGAAATAAAAACAGCGCGGTGTCGATGCGGTGATTGAAAAAGCGCAGGTCTTCTAAAAAGCGCTGGGCTTGTTTGGCGGAGGGTGTAATGACTAAAATAGGGCCGCCAAGTTGATGGTAGATTTTTGAAATCAACAGCGCCTGATCGGATCCGCACAGACCCGTATACTCAACGGTTTGGTTTTGGAGCGCCGCCTGATCCATCAACGTATTAAGTGAATTTATTGCTTGATTTAGAAACATAAACAAAGTAATGAGTCAACGATACGGCGTCAGCCGGCACCGTATCTGGTTATAACCAAAAAGGAGATATGCCACCGTAGCTCAGCTGGTAGAGCAGGGCATTCGTAATGCTCAGGTCTGCGGTTCAACTCCGCACGGTGGCTCCATTTTCGCAATAAGGGCTTCCCTGTTTTCCATCGGGAGCCCTTTTTGTTGCTCGAACAGATTTTCTTAATCCTGAAATTTTTTTACACGAATTTCGAATATCGAATATTGAATGCTGAATATCAAAGTAAGGTATTCTAACATTTTATTCATTACCTAAAAAAATTGAATTGTATTCAGATTTTGTAAAAAAAGCAGGCTTGGATTAGTTTTTGAATCATCATTATTTAATTAATTCGCATCTTGACATATGATGCCGGTGCGTATAAGCTTATTATTTATAAATCAATTATTAAAAGCAGTCCGCGCCGCGCCGATCAAATGCGGTCTCATTTATGATAGCCGATATAAAGTAAATCACCAAACAAAAAAAACAAATTCATTTCCTAAAAATTCTCAAATAATTTCCCTGGAGATATCTGAATGAACGATATTGACGATGCCCAAATAAAAACTGAAATTGATAAAATCATGAAGGATGTTAAAAGCATTATGCAAAAAGTTGATGCATTAACACCCAAGGAGGAAGCGGAGCCCGAAAATAATGAAGTTACCGGGGAGAATCCGAATTCACCGGATATAAGCGGCACGGAAAGCACGTAGAACCAGGAGAGAACGCGTTCACAGGGCATAAATAAAATATCCTGTGTTTAATTTATTGAAAATACCTAATCATTTACCAGGACACAGGTTTTTTTATGAGGAGGCACCATGGCATTAACCAAAAGCGACATCGTTGCCGCGGTACACGAGCTTGGTTTTACGAAGAAAAAATCGGTTGACATCATCGAAACCTTGCTCGAAATTATCAAGGGCTCGCTGGAAAAGAACGAAGACGTATTGATCTCCGGCTTTGGCAAATTTTGTGTAAAGGAAAAAAATCAACGCAGAGGTCGAAATCCGGCAACCGGAGATGATTTGATCCTGAGAGAACGAAGGGTTGTCACATTTAAGTGCTCAGGAAAATTAAGGAAAAAAATTAACGGATATTTTTAACTTTGGCGGTTTAACCAACACCGAATTCAAGATTAAAGGTATTCGCCGCCTTGTAAGGATAAACCCAAGGAGAAGCCCACCGGAATCATTCCTTTCCATGGAATACGCTAAATTATTATCTCTCAAATAACGATCTAATATCCGAACATAAATGTTTTTCAGCGGTTTATTTTTTTCGCCACCTGTGCTACATGTGGCCGAAAAGGATTTCTGGCGCACCGCGTCGCAAATTCGATTGCGGCCCATATCATACGCTTCATTTGCTCTTGCCACCATGGGATAATATCCATAAACCCTAATTTCTGATTTGAAGATTTTATACGGAGGATTTTGAATGCGAGCAATCATCACCGGAATCGGACACTATGTTCCGGATAAAATACTTTCGAATAGTGAACTCGAGAAAATGGTCGATACCAATGATGAATGGATAACGACCCGGACCGGAATAAAAGAACGCAGAATACTGGATAAAGAAAAAGGCACTTCGTATATGGCCACGCGGGCGGCGGAAGTCGTTCTTCAAGAAACTCAGACTTCACCCAACGAACTGGACTTGATCCTGCTTGCGACGGTTACACCGGATATGCCCGTTCCTGCAGCCGCTGCATTTGTTCAAAGAAATCTGGGGGCAACCAACAGCTGGGGATACGACGTCAACGGCGGCTGCACCGGTTTTATGTGTGCATTGACGACAGGCGCACAATTTATCGAGAGCGGTCGGCATAAAAAAGTTTTGGTGATCGGTGCTGACAAAATGAGTGCGATTACCGATTATGAGGACCGCACAACCTGTGTATTATTCGGAGACGCCGCCGGCGCAATCCTGTTGGAGCCTTCCGAAGAAGATGGGGCGGGCATCGAAGATTTTATTCTGCATCTGGATGGTTCAGGAGCCGAATCCCTTAAGATAGAAGCCGGGGGCAGCCTCTATCCGGCTTCCCGGGAAACCGTCGACCAAAAGCTGCACTATATTTGGCAGGACGGCAAGACCGTATTTAAACATGCGGTGATCGGCATGGCAGATGTATCTGCAAAAATTATCGAGAGAAACAAGTTAACCCAAAAGGATATTACCTTTTTTATCCCCCATCAGGCCAATTATCGAATTATTGATGCTGCTGCCAAAAAAATGGGTTTGGATGCAGACCGTGTGATCATCAATATCAATAAGTACGGCAATACGACGGCAGCCACCATCCCGCTGGCGATGTCTGAAACCTATTGG
>JASFIU010000307.1:0-5941 GCA_050122495.1 Desulfobacterales bacterium
TATCATTATTTATATTATAAAAAACGCCTTTGGTCAAGCATTTGGAAGTTTATGCTTAATTATCAAGGGATTGCCGAATCGTTGAAAACCCCTGATATTCAAAAAAATTCGTCCAGCGCTAAAGGTGGACCTTTGACATGTCCGTTTTCGATGTGCATAATAACGAAAACGTTTTGTTGAACACCGCCTGGGTATAATAGAATGAGCAGTGCGAGTGGAAAGTATCGGAGAAATAGCCGTATGGAAAAAATTGGCCTTTTGAAAAATACGATTCAGGAATACGCGTGGGGCTCTCCGACTGCAATCCCGGACCTTTTGGGGCAGAAAAATCCCGGAAATAAACCCCGGGCGGAACTTTGGATGGGCGCTCATCCCAAAGCACCTTCGCTGGTGCAATATCAGGGCCGCTGGGTATCTCTGCTTGATTTGATAAACAAAAATCCTCTAGATGTGCTTGGATCGAATGCCGCCAAGAATTTTAATAATCAACTGCCGTATCTGTTCAAGGTATTGGCTGCCGCCAAGCCGCTTTCCATTCAGGCGCACCCCAACCTGGATCAGGCCCGGAAAGGCTTTCGCAAAGAAAACACCCAGAATATCCCCCTGGATGCCCCTCACCGTAATTACAGGGACGCGAACCACAAACCGGAATGCATCTGTGCATTAACCCCGTTTTGGGCTCTGAGCCGTTTCAGGCGAATATCAGGAATTCTATCCTATTTAAGAAAAGTCTGTGCTCAGGGATTGGAAGCTGAAATTGAAAATTTAAAGCAGCAGCCCAATTCGGATGGATTAAAAAGATTTTACACGGCCCTGATGACCATGGATGCCGATCGGCAAGAGCAGGTTGTTGCCCAGGCCCTGGAGCAGGCCCGGCGTTTTAAAGCTGAAGACCCGGTTTTCGATTGGATGCTCAGAATTGCCTGCGATTACCCTAATGATATTGGGGTGCTAGCGCCCATCCTTTTGAATCTCATTTGTTTAAAACCGGGCCAGGCCCTTTTTTTAGACGCCGGGGAACTTCACGCCTACTTGGAAGGTCTGGGCATCGAGTTGATGGCCAATTCAGATAATGTTCTGCGCGGGGGCCTGACGCCAAAACATGTGGATGTACCGGAGCTGCTGCGGGTTTTGAAATTTGAAGATCGGGATGTCACCCTTTTGAAACCGCAGAAGGGGGTTCCGAACGAGCTGGTTTTTCGCAGTCCGGTTGCAGAATTCCAACTGTCGGTCATTGACTTGAACGCGGATGCTCAATATCAGAGTCCGACGCATCGCAGTGTTGAGATTTTAATCTGCACGCGTGGAACAGCCATGCTTAGCGATAAGGGCGGTCAAACCGAAATCCGATTGCAGCAGGGTGTCTCGGTTCTGATTCCCGCGGCGGTTGAGCGTTATGCCATCCGGGGGGAGGGGACCTTCTATAAAGCGGCGGTACCGAATTGATTTTTATTTGAGCTTTGCGCTCATATAAAAATCAATCGTTATTTGTTATTGGTTATTTGTTAATTGGATGAAAACGTGATTTGTTTGATCCGTTTTGCAATTAGATACGAACGGTTCTGAGGCTCAATTTGTCAGAACCTATAACAAATAACCATTAACCAATAACACCTCTACCGGGTTTACCCCCTACGGGTAGTACTTTTTCATTAGGCTAGCCTAGTTCTTCCCCGTAAGTCTTAATACTTTCTGTCCTGGTTTCGTTGTGGAGTATTAAAAAAAATAGGACACCTGCCGTATTGTAAGCGCTTTTTTTTTCAGATATTATACTCACAATCTCGAACAATTAGAAGCTTGGGGATTTCAAATTGTATAAATCGTATCAAGGAGGTAGGCCGAATGCACTTTAAACGATTTATCGCGATATCCACTGCCCTGCTGATCGCGTTCGCCTTCACGGCCCCTGTGTCCGGACAGGATGCCGAAAGGGTCAATATCAATAAAGCTTCGGCAGCAGAATTGGCGAAACTGCAGGAAGTCGGTCCAAAATTCGCCGTGCGTATAATTGAGTATCGCCAGAAATACGGCCCTTTCAAGCTTACCGAAGAACTCATGGAGATCCGGGGAATTGGGCCGCGTACCTATGACAAGATCAGGGATCAAATAGTCGCTCAATAAAAGCTGTACTCCATCATGTGAGAGTCTCGAAAATCAGCCGCCCGGGTCATACGGGGTGGCTGATTTGTTTTTAACCGCAACCATAGGAGGTGTGGAATGCACAAATTGCAATCCCGGATTTCATTGGCGATCGTTGCCGTCATGGTATTTGCCTGGTTTGCAGGCGCATCGGCCGAAGAATCACCCAAGATTAACATTAACACCGCATCGGCGGATGAGTTGACACAGTTAATCGGCGTTGGTGAAAAAAAGGCCGCGTTAATCATTGAGTTTCGTGAAACCAACGGCCCTTTTAAGCTTCCTGAAGATTTCCTCGAGGTTCCTGGAATTGGGCCCAAAACTTTCGAGAAAAACAAAAACCGAATTGTCGTTGAGTAGGGGGCTGCTTGAAATAATCCCCCGGATTCAGGAAAATAGAAAAGCGCTTTCAAAGTTTAACAAAATACAGATGAATCTGGCACACTTTTCGCAAAGCATTAATAAATATTTGCTTAAATTTAAGATATTTCTTGACAAACCCTATCAATTTAAGATAGCACTTGCGTGCAAAATTATTTAAGTCCCTAACGCTTCGGAGGAGCAGGTGATCTATGGCACTCACAAAAGCAATGATAGTTGATGGCATTCACGAGCAACTTGGATACCCTAAAAACAAATCCGCCGAAATGCTTGAAACGTTGCTCGAATTGATTAAAAGCAACCTCGAGAAAGGCGAGGATGTTTTAATTAGCGGATTTGGGAAATTTTGCGTCAAGGAAAAGAATGAACGCCGCGGACGGAACCCTGCCACCGGAAGCGATATGATATTGGATAGACGCAGAGTGGTGACATTCAGATGCTCCCATCTGCTGAGGGACAAGATTAACGGGCAATTTTAGGGTATTTCATTCGACTTCCTTGCTATTCCAATTGGTTAAGTTAACCGCTGAATTTGGATCAAACGGATTGGCGAAGGCCGGTGCCGCTTATGGCCACTTCAATTCCAGCGCTAAAATTTGGCAATTCCAGCATCTCTTCATCTAGAATGAGATGCTTTTTTAATGGACAAAAGTAATGCCGGGCATTTTGATCAGGTGGCTGACCACAACGGCCGCAATTGTAGCCACCGCTTATTTGCTGGAGGGTATCCGGGTGAGCGGTTTTCTACCCGCCTTTTTTGCAGCCGCCATACTCGGAATCCTGAATGCTTTTTTCAGACCGATCGCGCTCCTGCTAACGCTTCCGATTAACATTTTAAGCCTCGGATTATTCACTTTTATCATCAATGCGCTCATGCTAAAAATGGCTTCCAGCGTCATTCCGGGATTTGATGTCTATGGCTTCTGGACCGCTATATTTGGCTCCTTGCTCATCAGTGTGATCAGCTGGCTTTTGAACTCTTTTATCAGCGAACAGGGCACGCTGACTTCAATCAACGTAAAACAGGAACCGGATGCGCGCATAAGAGAGCAGGACGATACCATTGATCTGGAGCATAAGGGGGATAACCGGTGGGAATAAAATATAGGTTGAGCCCGTTGGCCCGTTTCCCGGTTAAGAGCAAATCAGATGTTCTTGCGCCTTTAACAGGATCAATTCCGCTAAAAGCGGGACTCATCGGGCAAACCAGAAAAAGAAAAACCCTGCAGCCGATTCCGGCTGCAGGGTTTTTGGTAACGTTTAACGATGCTATTCTCCAAATATTGCTTTGGGTCGCTCGGTGCTGCCGGTGGCATTGGGGAAATCTTTGGCGACGTAAGCTTTCTCTCCCGTTTCAATCAGATGGTTGGCCTCTTCCATATAGTTGGCAAAGCGCAACTTGCACTCGTAGAAGCCGTGCCACCAGGCGTAGTCGGGCGCCATCATCATCGCACCCATGCGCGCCCGCCGGCCTTCATGGTGCCACAGCTCGTAGTACTCGACCTCTAAGCGCTCATCGAAAAACTTGGTTTTGTCCAGAAGGCCCTTTTCGTAAAGCTCGTCAAGTTTGGCCTTTGCCGGCTTGAAGTAAACCTCATTATATTCTTCTACCGCCTTGTCGAAACCATCATAGAAATCATTGATCCAGGCTTCGCCATGGCAGGCGCTGCAGATGTTTTTCATTTTCTGGCGTTCATCCTGCCAGTTGGTTCCCGAGGGAAACGCTTTGAAATCCTGGGGACGCACCGTCAGCGGGGCCTGGGTTTCCCATGAGAGCCGCTGGGTGACATCATGGCTGGTGGGTTCTTTTCCGGAGCCGGACATGTGGCAGGCAGCACAGGTGGGCGCACGGTAATCCACGCCCGGAGTCCAGGTGCCGCCGGCCGCATTGAAATTGTATTCAGACTTATAGGCATGGTAGATGGTTCCGTGCTTTGATTCCTCATAAATTTCGATCTGGGGATGATCCGGGCCCAGGTGGCACTGGTCGCAGGCCTCCGGCATGCGGGCTTCGGCCACGGAAAACCGATGGCGGGTGTGGCACGACGTGCAGGCGCCCTTGCTGCCGTCCAGATTGAGCCGCCCCACACCGGCGTTGGGCCAGGTGTCTGGATCGATTTTTCCGTTCTCATCGATCTTGATCACCGTGCCGTGACAGTTGAAGCAGCCGGTTTTGCGCTCATTGTCCGAATTCATGCCCTTGTTCAGCCAGGGGTCCAGTTTCCACATGATCTCTATGGTATTGGCATGTTTGCTTTTGCTATACTGGGTGGCCTCGTCCGGGTGGCAGCGGGAGCAGTCTTTGGGCGTGACGATCGAGGCGATGGATATTTTGTATTTGGCTTCTCCCCAGGGCATATCCGATCGGCTATAGTACTTTTCATGGTCCTGGGCGATATCCCGGTCGCCGGGCTGGACCAGGTGGCAGTCCAGGCAGGTGATATTGGCGTTGGCATGGCGACTCTTGGCCCAGTCCGCAAAAACACCAGGTGTCGTTACACGGTGGCATTCAATACATGCCTGGGCTTCCGGAGGGACACTGCGCTCGATCCGGTATTCCTTGACCTTGGCAAAATTGGGTTGCTGGGCCATGGCTGTAAATACGATCAGACCGACGGCCAGCAAACCGATGGTGAGAAACAGCAATGTTCGCCTCATGGGTCTTGCTCCTTTCAATTGATTTTTTATGTTAAGAGAAAACGATTAAAAACAGATTTAAAGCCCCCTGAGCCCTTTGGCCTGGTAAGGCACCTTTCTGGTCTGGCGAAACATCACCAGACCTCTTTCAGAATGCACCAGATCATAATGGCAATCGACGCATTTTTTTTCGTATCCCGGTTTGGCATACAGCACAGAGCGGTGGGCCAGCATGGCACCGCGTTTATGCGGCATGTGCAGCAAATTGCGGTGGCATTTTTGACACTCCCTGTTATCAAAAGCGGCATAAGCATTATTGCGCGCTTTTTCCTGGTCATATTCTCCAACAACAAAATGAATCACCACGTCCTTGATGCCGTGGTAAGTCTTGGCAAAGAAAAAGTCGAAGGTGTCCTGGGGTGCCGGCAAATGGCAGTCCATACAATCGACTACGACACCCGAAGCGTTGTTGGTATGCGTTGAGGAGCGCCATGCGACCACCGCAGGCTTTATTTCGTGGCATGACGCGCAAAAATCAGGAGTAGAGGTACGAACCATGGTGAAGTAGGAAATACTGAATATGGGGAAGGCGATAAGGATGCCGATGGCAATAAAAATGGCGGGTTTAACGGCTTTTTTCCAGAACGGTTTCGATGCGGCGGCACTGCCCTCGGAGCTCATAGCACCTCCTGTTCGGAGTTTGAGGGTATATTGCAAGCCACTTTATGTTAACCCGTCAAATTATTCCATAGGGTAAAGTGTGTATTTTAGATTAAAAAACACC
>JASFIU010000308.1:0-5924 GCA_050122495.1 Desulfobacterales bacterium
AGACCACAGCGTCTCCGATATTCTAGTCAACACCTACAATAGCATCTATGTCGAGCGATACGGAAAGCTGGAGCCGACCGATGCACGCTTTAAAGACGATGCCCATCTGATGCGCATCATCGATAAGATCGTTTCGGCTGTGGGCCGGCGCATTGATGAGTCGACGCCCATGGTGGATGCCAGACTACCGGACGGCTCGCGGGTCAATGCCATCATTCCGCCGCTGGCGCTGGATGGCCCTTCGCTGTCCATCCGGCGATTTGCCGTCAATCCGCTGGAGTTGAAGGATCTGATTGATTCTCAGACCCTGATTCCCGAAATTGCAACGCTTTTAAAGGGAATCGTTCAATCCAGACTGAATGTCATCATTTCAGGCGGCACCGGCAGCGGGAAGACCACGCTGCTTAATGTTTTATCGCGCTTTATTCCGGAAAATGAAAGAATCGTTACAATCGAGGATGCCGCCGAGCTGCAGCTAAAGCAAGAGCATCTCGTGCGGCTTGAAACCCGGCCGCCCAACATCGAGGGAAAAGGGGAAGTCGTTCAGCGAGACCTCGTGCGCAACAGCTTACGGATGCGGCCCGATCGGATCATCGTAGGTGAAGTCAGGGGAAAAGAGGCCTTCGATATGCTCCAAGCCATGAATACCGGACATGATGGATCCTTGACAACCGTTCATGCCAACTCTCCACGGGATGCGCTGATCCGCCTGGAGACCATGGTTGCAATGGCCAATCTGGAGATCCCGAGCGAATTTATCAGGAAATACATCAGTTCGGCCATCAATGTGCTGGTTCAGGTCGCACGCCAGGTTGATGGCAGACGCAAACTCATCAGTCTGCAGGAAATCACCGGCATGGAGGGCAACATTATTACGATGCAAGAGATTTTTTCCTTTCAGCAAACGCATATAGATCCTGAGGGCAACGTAAAAGGACGCTTTAAATTTCACGGCGTGCGACCGAAATTCATCGAAAAATTTAAAGTGGCCGGTATACCGGCATCACAGGATCTGTTTGATCCTACAAAATATGTAGAAGTCTAGTCAAAAAGGAGTAAACTATGCAGCCGTTTATCCTGGGCGCCATCATATTTATTATATCCGTCATCGTTATTGAACTGTTATCCTATGCCTACAGAAGCTTTCGCTCGCCGGATCGGGCCCAGATTCTCAAAAGGCTCAGAAAATCCATCTATACGGAAGACGAACAGGCCGGCACCGATATCGTAAAGAAAAGAGTGCTCAGTGAAATTCCTTTTCTCAATCGCCTGCTGATAAAAATACCGGGGATGTTAAAACTGGACAACCTCATTTCTCAGGCTAATGCGAAATATCCTATCGGTTTCTTCATTTTGTTTGCGTTGTTCCTGGCATTTCTTGGATTTCTGATCGGAACCTTGGTCATCAAAAACGAGTTTGCTGCGCTGGGGCTATTAATGCTGGGAGGTTTGATGCCTTTTGTGTACTTAAATATCTTAAAGCGCAAGCGTATCGGAAAATTTAAGAGGCAGTTACCCGAGGCTCTGGATTTAATGGCCCGGGCCCTCAAAGCCGGCCATGCCTTCACCAACGGCATGAGGCTGGCGGCCGATCAGTTCGATGATCCCCTCGGGCCTGAATTTGCCGAGACTCTGGATGAAATTAATTTTGGCGTCAGCGTGTCCGATGCGCTCAAAAATCTGGCCGAACGTATTGATTGCCCTGAGATTAGATACTTTGTGGTGGGCGTCATCCTGCAGCGCGAGACCGGCGGTAATCTGGCAGAACTCATGGGCATCCTTTCCTATTTGATTCGTGAAAAGTTTAAATTTCAGGGGAGAGTTCGGACTTTGTCTGCGGAGGGAAGACTTTCTGCCATTATACTGATTGCGCTTCCCTTTTTTATTGCCGGCTGGCTGCAGTTTTCGAATCCCAAATATCTGTCGACTTTAGTTATGGATCCTATCGGTAAAGTGATGGTCATCGGCGCCATGCTGATGATGATCATCGGTATCTTTGTAATGAAAAAAATGGTTACAATTGAGGTGTAAAGAAAAATGGTAAATATGCTAGACACGATAAACGACCCGGCTATTTTGATCTCCTTCGCTGGATTTTTTGTCATATTTCTTTTCTGTATGG
This sequence comes from Desulfobacterales bacterium, assembly GCA_050122495.1. GTDB lineage: Bacteria > Desulfobacterota > Desulfobacteria > Desulfobacterales > JAHEIW01 > JAHEIW01. The sequence continues at coordinate 2,123 of JASFIU010000308.1, forward strand.
GGATATTGCAACTACGACGACGCCTGATCGCAAAGAGGAAAGTGTTGGCGAGAATTCGGACCGACGGTGCAGTCATCGATCGGTCTTTTGAAAGCGCTCTGCCTGAAACGAATCGATCTGGGTCTAAAAATGCGATTTTCAATTTCTTTATCAATGTTGGAAATCGCCTGAAGCTAAAAAAATCCGAAGACGCTACGGTCAAGCAAATTCGCTTTCTCAAAGCAGGCATTCGAAATCCCAAAGCAGGGCTCATTTTTTGGGGCGTCAAATGCTTTCTGATGATCTTGTTTTTGATCGGTTTTCTTGTGCTCCGGATTTTTGTCTTTACGGTTGTGAGCCCTCAGTTGACACTGGTCCTGGGTGTTTTCATGCCTTTTTTGGGATTTTATCTCCCCGATATTTGGCTGCGACAGAAAAGCGAGAAAAGGCAGGAAAAATTGCTGAAGGCCTTGCCCGATGCGCTCGACCTGATGGTGGTTTGCGTGGAAGCCGGAATGGGACTGGATGAAGCGATTAATCGGGTTGCCAAAGAGAGCAAAATACAAAGCCGGGAACTGAGTGACGAATTCGCCTTTTTAGGCCTTGAGCTCAGAGCCGGTAAACAACGCCAGGATGCCCTGCAAAACCTGGCAGAGCGCACCAATCTCGAGGAAGTCAGCAATCTTGTCACCTTGTTGATTCAGGCCGACAAATTCGGCACGAATATCGCCGATACCCTGCGGGTGTATTCAGATTCCTTTAGAACCGAAAGATTCCAAAGAGCCGAAGAGATGGCGGCCAAGATGCCGGTGAAATTGATATTTCCGTTGATCCTGTTCATTTTTCCCGCGCTTTTTATCGTCATTATCGGACCGGCCATTATCAGCATCTACCGCAATTTTATTATGCAGTTTTAAAAAAAGAGGGATATCGATATGGAAACAAAAGAAAACCAAAAGAACTTGTGCTGCAAACCGATCTTTTTAATAGGTTTCATCCTAACGCTCCTTATTTTTATGGGCTGTGCCTCAAGTCAGCGAAGCGGTATCCAGAGAATGGAGCAAAACGCCATCCCCCCCGTTTCAACCGGATACCCCGATGAGGTATTTGACAAAAAACTACCCGAAATGAGCGGCGACGAATATGAGCGGCTCGGAGATACGTTGCTCAGCAGAGGCAAGCTGCATATCGCTTATTTACAATACGAGAGAGCCCTTGCGGCCGACCCGAACAACCTGCGGGCCGAATATAAAATGGGTTTGGCCTTATTGCTTGCAAAAAAAAGTGATGACGCCTTCAAGCAATTCAAAATTGTGCTTGAAAAGGATCCCGGTTTTGCAAGAGCTTACGAAGGATTGGGTCGGGCCTTGTTTCAGCAGAAAAAATACATTGAAGCAGAGATTCATTTTCAAAAAGCGATTGAGTTCGACCCCATGCTCTGGAAGGCGCGCAATTTTTTGGGCAACATTTATGATTTTCAGAAAAGATTCAAAGAAGCTGTTCGGGCGTACAAATCTGCTTTGGCGATTAAACCGGATAATGGGTTATTGTACAACAATTTAGGGGTTTCTTACATGTTGACCGAAGATTTCAAAAAAGCTGTCAGCGTGTTCAATCGGGCTATCGATCTTAAATATAACACAAGCAAAGTGTATAACAACCTGGGAATGGCTTATGCGAATCTTGAAAATTATTCCCATGCACTGCAGGCATTTAAACAAGGCGGCGGGAAAGCGCGCGCCTATAACAATTTGGGATGCATTTATCTGAAAAAAGGGATGTTTAAAGAAGCGCTTCACTGTTTTGAAAAGGCCATAGAAGCCGAGCCGGGCTTTTATGCCACTGCCAACGAAAATCTGAAAAAGTTGAGGGCAACTCGAGGCCAATTATAACAGCCTATTTGGTAAAAAGGTATTCGTAATAAGATATATTTATTAAGCGGATCAATCAGGGGGCTTTGGATGAATAAAAAAAATAGATTCTGTCAATATGCTACAGTATTTCTAACGCTGACTGTTTTTTTGGCGGGTTGCCATTCGAAGGATAATTTTGTCCACAGCAATTCGTATAAAAAGGGCACTGCCGGCGATATTGGTCATGAAAAGGTGAATAAATTCTTGTCTTCTATCAGAAAGATCGATGGAGATGCAGAGGCAAAGTATCGTATGGCCAGATATTTCCAGAAAAAGAATAGACATAAAGTCGCCATCGAAGAATTTAAAGAAGTAGTCCTCATGGATCCCTTCTTTGTAAAAGCCTACAATGCGCTGGGCGTCTCTTATGATCAGCTTGGGGATTATAAAAACGCTATCCATTTTTATAAGCTCGCCCTGAAAATAGACCCCAATCTGGACTATGTGTATAATAATTTAGGTCTCACTTACCTTCATTATGGCCAATATGATACTGCCGTCAAGTCATTCCAGAAAGCCATCGCTTTGAACGCCCTGAGCAAGCGTTTTCACAACAACCTCGGTTATGCCTACGCAAAGAAAGGGCAATATGAACTGGCTATTATTCAATTTAGAATTACCGGTGATGAATTTAGCGCTAATTATAAGTTGGGACAGATTCTTTATCGGGAAGGCAATTATGAGATGGCCTTCCGGTATAATGAAAAAGCGCATCACGCAAAGACATCTGCCAAAATTATGTCTTCAGTATCGTATTCAGATAAAGAGAGAGGCTCAGCCGATACCATACAGGTGGAAGAAAACAAGGGACGATTTGAATCTTCAGATGTGATGTCAGACAAAGCGTCAAGCTCTTTTAAGAGCGATGAGAAAGAATCGGCTTCAGCAATGCCATCTTTATCTGCAAACATGGAAGGATATCAAGTGTTTGTTGATGAAAACACCGAAATAAGACCAGTAATTGTTCGAAAATCTATTAGAAACCGTTCCGGATTAACCGAGAAACATGGACAAGAGGGAGAGCCTGAAGGGAAGCTCGATCTTCCTATCAAAAAAATAGATGCGGCGCCGACAAGTCATTCAGATTTATCCAAAGCGCAACCTGCCCTTGCGGCCAAGAATGAGGATTTGATAACGGTGGTGGAAAATGAGAAAAGACAAAAAAACGATACCGTAATTGAAGTTGAAATTGAGGTTTCAAATGGTAATGGTGTTAATGGAATGGCAAGGCGGTTGGGTAGTTATTTAAGAAAAAAAGGCTTTAAGGTAACACGAATAGAAAATGCAAATTCTTTTGACCATGAAAAAACTAAAGTCATTTATTATAATGGCCGTGCTCAGGATGTTTCCAGGCTGCTTAATGAACTTCCCGGCCACTATGATAAATGGGACATCATTGAACTGGAACATTCAGGCAAGCACATAAAAATAATCATCGGCAAGGACATGATTCCCTATAGCAGCGTGATTTCAAGTGCTGAATCCGTAAATAACGAATCATAATACATTAATTCAAATCTCATATTTGGGTGCATTCGGTTTCCTACAGGCGGGTGGTTTTTCCTTTTTGTCATTCAGAAATTGTCTAACTTTTTCATTATTTTGGTAAACAACCGATTTTCGTATTGTCATTTTTATATCATAGGCCCAATAATTGAGTTGAGTTAGCAGGACAATTAAAATCCCCACTATTAGCCCAAGCAGTGTAATCTGCAGAAACTTATATACCTTTTCCATCTTAACCTCCTTTTGAATTCTTAGATTAATCAGACACCTATTTTACCCGTAAAGCTCGATGCGAACAAAATCTTATTAACCAAACAAAATAGCTTATTGCTTAAAAATATGGGTTAACGGTGACGCCTTTGAAAACACTTTGAGCTAATAGCTAATCGGGCAGATTAATGATT
>JASFIU010000309.1:0-5902 GCA_050122495.1 Desulfobacterales bacterium
CGGGCCCATGATTACTTTTGAGCACCCCACCTTTATTATGGAAGTGGCTGCCATTCTGCTGCTGGCATCTTTAACGATGTGGGTGGTCGGAATGCTGATGGCCAAACAGGTGGTTAAAGTGTTGCGGATTCCGGTCCAGCTTTTTATGCCCATTATCGGAATTCTGTGCATCATCGGCTCCTACTCGCTGGGAATGAATATCTGGAATCTGTATCTGATGCTGCCGGTGGGCATTATCAGCTATTTTCTGATCGAAATGGGGTACCCCATCGCTCCACTGGTCATCGGGGTGATCCTGGGCCCCATGGCGGATGAAAACTTGAGACGGGCGCTGATGGTCTCCCAGGGAAGTTTCCTGCCGGTTTTTACCCGGCCGGTATCGCTGGTTCTATTTCTGGTGATTGTCTGGACCGTGGTCAGCCAGTTCCAGATTTATCGAAATTTTAAAAACAGATTAATGGATGCCATATTTCGACGCAAAACACGTGGACCTGAATTCAGTGCCGACGCCCCCAAGGAGGACTGATTGATTGATAGAGGTATTGTCCCAGGATTATCATTTGTACCAATTTAATTATTAATACTGAATGCAAGACCCCATAAAGGAGAAACCGATGTTGAAGATGGGTATTATCACCGGGTTTTTGTCACAGACCAAAGACCGCTTTCACGAATACAACCAGCCGCTGGACCTGGATCAAAAGTTTGAGCTGATGACCCAGATCGAAGGCTGCGACGGCGTGGAGATCGTTTATCCTTACGAGGTCAGCGATCCGAAGACAACCAAAGATATTTTAAACAAGCACCATCTCAATGTCGCCGCCATAAACGTGAATGTGAAAGCCGAGCCCGAATTCCGCAACGGCGGTTTAACCTCGCATGACAAGGCGGTGCGTGACAAAGCCGTGCGTTTTATCAAGGAAGCCAAGGATTTTGCCGCCGCCGTCGGCGCCGACAAGGTGACCTGCTGCCCCCTGGGTGACGGTTATGAATTTTCGTTCCAGTATGATTATGCCACGATGTGGAAATATTTAATTGAAACCTTTGGCGAGGCCGGTAATTACAAAACAGACATCCCGCTTTTCATCGAATACAAACCCAGCGAAACCCGCGGTCGCTGTTTTGTCGATACGGCTGCCAAAGCGCTGTGTCTGCTCAACGATATTCAGTGCAAAGAAATGGGGGTCACGCTGGATTTCGGGCATTCCATGTACGGCAACGAAAACCCGGCCGAAGCCGTAACCCTTCTGGCCGAAAGCCCTTACCGCTACTACATTCATATCAATGACAATGACGGTAAGTGGGATTGGGATTATTTTTGCGGAACCAAACATTTTTTGGAATACGTCGAATTTCTCTATTACTTAAAAAAATATGGCTACAATGATTACCTGACTTCGGACACATCACCGACCCGCTGGGATATCAAGGGCACCTTCGAAGCCAACAGCCGCATGACCAATAAAATATGGAATATGCTGGAACAAATCGACCTGGATGAATTTGAGAAATTGATTGCTGCAGGTGACTATCTTCAAACCTGGAAATTTATCGAGACCAACATTTTTTCATTAAAATAACGTCAGCAAAAAGAAATACAAAGGAGTTTAGATTAAAATGTCGCAAAAACCCATGAGCGTAGAAGAACTTGAGCAAATGGCGGTCGTCATCCGCTGTGACATCATTGATATGATCTGCACTGCGGCTGCCGGCCATCCGGGCGGTTCACTTTCGGCCACAGATTTGGTTACGGCGCTTTACTTTCGGGTAATGCGCATCGATCCCCAAAATCCGGACTGGCCGGACCGCGACCGCTTTATCCTATCCAAGGGCCATGCCTGTCCGGTCTGGTATGCCGCCCTGGCAGAGCGCGGCTATTTTGACAAATCGCATCTAAAAACCCTGCGCCAGATGGGCAGCATTCTTCAGGGGCATCCGGACATGCGCAAAACCCCCGGTATCGATATGACCGCCGGCTCGCTCGGGCATGGACTGCCGGCCGGACTCGGGATGGCCTTGAGCGGCAAACTACAGCAAAAAGATTTTCATGTCTTTGTGATCATCGGTGACGGCGAGTCCCAGGAAGGATCCATCTGGGAAGCCTCGATGGCGGCGCCCAACTTCAAGCTGGATAATCTGACCGCTATTTTGGATTACAACCACCTGCAAAATGACTACAGCGTAGATGATATAATGCCCATTCACCCCGCGGTTGATAAGTGGCGGGCATTTGGCTGGCACGTTCTCGAAATTGACGGTCACAATATGACGCAGGTGGTAGCCGCCCTGGAAGAAGCCAAATCACACCAGGGAAACCCCACCATGATTGTGGCCAACACGGTTAAAGGCAAAGGCGTCTCCTATATGGAAAATGTGTGTGAATGGCACGGCAAGGCGCCCTGCCAGGAAGAGGCCGATCAGGCCCTAGAAGAGCTCAGGAGGTAAAAACGTGACCATTAATCATTATCATTATCTTCGTCCCGAAATCGTTTCGCTGCTGGCATCAGATGACCTGTTTACCAAAACCGAGCAGCAGCCGACGCGCTATTCTTATGCCGAAGCCATGCTGGAGCTGGGAGAGAAAAATTCCAAGGTCGTGGTGCTCGATGCGGATGTTTCCAAATCGATAAAGACCAACGAGTTCGCCGATAAGTTTCCGGATCGCTCTTTCAATTTTGGTGTGGCCGAGCAGAACATGATGGCGGCCGCAGCCGGAATGGCAACGACGGGTCTGATACCCTTTGCCACCACCTATGCGGTTTTTGCCAGCATGCGCGCTCTGGACATGGTGCGCAACAGTATTCACTACCCGCAATTGAACGTTAAGATCGCCGCCAGCCACGGCGGCATCACCCCGGGCCCGGATGGCGTCACCCACCAGGGGCAGGAAGACTTATCGATCATTCGTGCGATTGCCAATTCCACCATCATCGCGCCGGCCGACCCGCCCACCACCAAACTGGCCGTATGGGCTGCGGCCGAGTATGAGGGGCCGGTTTACCTCAGCTTTACCCGGGACCCGGTGCCGGCGATTTTTGATTTAAATTATCCATTTGAAATCGGCAAAGCCGTCACGGTCCGGGATGGCAGCGATGCCACCATCATCGCCCTCAGGGACCTGGTGGTACAGTCGCTGGTGGCAGCCGAGCATCTGGCCGCCAAAGGACTGAACGTACGCGTGATGGATTGCCACACTCTTAAGCCGCTGGATGTGGAAGCCGTATTGGCAGCGGCCGCGGAGACCGGGGCTGTCGTCACGGCCGAAAACAATATATTTTACGGTGGTCTCGGCAGCGCGGTCGCCGAGGTGCTGGTGGAAAACAACCCGATTCCGATGAAACGCATCGGGGTGCGCGACACCTTTGCCGAATCAGGGCCCTATCTGGATCTGCTGGACAAATACGGGCTCTCCGCCAAACACATTGCGGCGGCGGTGGAGGAAGTTATAAAGCGGAAATAGCTTTTGGAAAATCAAAAAATCCCAAGAAACGAATTGCTCGATCGCCTGCCCGATGAATGGCCGCAGGATTTAAGGCCTGCTATAAAAAAGCAGGTCAGCGCCGGCGGCCGCAAAGTCGTTGTTTTAGATGATGATCCCACCGGCACCCAGACCATCCATAATCTGCCGGTGCTTACGGAGTGGTCGGTGCCAACCCTCAAAGCGGAGCTGGAAAATGACCTGCCCGCTTTTTATATCCTGACCAATTCCAGAAGCTTCACTCTATCGACCGCCCGAAAGATCAATGCCGAGATCGGCCAGCATCTCCGGGAAGCAACACAGCAAGCCGGCCGCGAATTTGAGGTTATCAGTCGCAGCGATTCGACCCTGCGGGGACACTTTCCCGGCGAAGTCGAGGCCCTGGCGGATGCCCTGGCCCAAAGCTATGATGGGTGGATTATCAATCCCTTTTTTCCGGAAGGCGGCCGTTACACCATCAACGATGTACATTATGTGGACGAAGGGGACGTGCTGGTTCCCGCCGGGCAAACGGAATTTGCCGCTGATCGTGCTTTTGGCTATTCCGCCTCGAATTTGCGTCACTGGGTGGAAGAAAAGACCGCCGGGCAAATTGCTGCCAGAGATGTAGCCTCCGTCTCCATCGAAAACCTTCGCAGGGAAGGTCCGGAATCGGTTACTTCCTTTCTGATGAAATTATCCGGTGGCCGGGCGTGTGTGGTAAACGCCGCCGGCTATCGCGATCTTGAAGTGTTTGTGCTGGGATTACTCGCTGCTGAAGCCCGCGGGAAAAAATTTTTGTTTCGAACGGCAGCTTCGTTTGTGCAGGTTCGGTCCGGGCTTTCCCCTCGTCCACTCCTTACGCAATCAGATCTGGAATTTACACGTGCCGGCGGTGGCTTGATCGTCGTGGGCTCTTACGTCCCGCGCAGCACCGATCAGGTCAATTCACTTCTAACCCATACTGAAATTTCGCACACGGAGATAAATGTCGCAAGGCTACTTAACGATCAGCTTCGCGAAGATGAGATCGATCGGGCGGTCAAAGCGGTCGATCAGGCGCTCAGCAATGGCAATGACATCGTCATTTTCACCGGCCGTCAGCTGATGAACGGCAGAGATGCCAAAACGAGTCTGGAGATCGGGCAAAAAGTTTCTCAGGGACTGGTTTCCATCGTAAAGCGCCTTAAAACAGCCCCGCGTTACATCCTGGCAAAAGGCGGCATTACCTCCAGCGATATCGCCACCCGCGCATTAAATGTCAAAAAGGCCCTTGTGCTCGGCCAGATCCTGCCGGGTGTTCCGGTCTGGAAGCTGGGTGCAGAAAGTCGCCTTCCGAATCTGGCGTACATCGTTTTTCCGGGTAATGTCGGTGATGCCAATGCACTCGTCGATGTGGTTCGGCAGCTGAAGAGATAACACCCCATTGAGTAAAAGCTCAATGGGGTGTTATCTGTTATTCGTTATCGGTTATTGGTTGATTGGTTTAAAAGCAATGAGATTTATGATGAGCTTGCTGTCGAATTCTAATAACGATTAACCAGTAACCAATAACTCCTAATTGAGCGTTTATCGCTCAATTAGGGTATCAGTTCCACATCCGGACTGTGAAATTCGCTTGCATTGAAAAAGCGGTCGTAATTAAATTTATTATACCAGGTCAGGTATTCTTCGCGGGGGCGGGTCCTTTCTTCTAATTCATTCCACACGTCTTGCGGCATGTCCCAGTCGGCCGGTTCCATGTTTTCTTTGAACTGGTCGAGGTTTTTGGCTCCGATAATCACGGATGTGACGAACTTGCGTCCAAGCGGCCAGGCAATGGCGAGCTTGATCGCGGGTATGCCGGATTTCCTGGAAACATCCTCCACGATCTCAGCGGTTTTATAGCCAGTGGGATGCCAGAATCGCGGGCCGTCCACTTCGGTCCGAAATGAAGCCCGGCTCCCCTTTTCCGGTTCTTTCTGTCCCTTGTATTTTCCCGTCAGCAGTCCGCCGCCCAGCGGACTGAAACAGGTGATTCCGATCCCGGCATCTATGGCTGCCGGCATGACTTCCCTTTCCAGCTCTCTGTGAATCAGGCTGTAAATGTACTGGCCGGCCACCATTTTTTCGAGGTTATGCTTTTCGGATACGCCCTGCGCTTTGGTCAGCTGCCACCCAAAAAACATGCTGGAACCCGTATAACGAACCTTGCCCTGTCGCACAAGATCGTCCATGGCCCCCAGGGTTTCCTCATAGGGCGTTAACGGGTCGGGAACGTGGACGTGGTATAGGTCGATATAATCGGTTTTCAGGCGCTTGAGACTTTTTTCGCAGGAAGAAATGATCTGTTTGCGGTTGGCACCGAACTGCGTGATTGCCGGGCCAGAAGGCAAGGAAAACTTACTGGCGATGATGAGTCCGTCGCGGTTCAGCTCGGGCATGAGGGAACCAACCATCTCTTCG
>JASFIU010000310.1:0-5900 GCA_050122495.1 Desulfobacterales bacterium
AATGGATATTTCAGACGACTTCTTTTCAAGCTCATTGAATGTCCTGCCAAAACGCCTTTCGATGGCCGCAAATGATTCGACGATGCCCTGTAACTCATCGGTTCCGGGTGCGGCCTGATCATCCGAGAGTTCATCCAGATAATTGGATGACATCTGCTCCGAAATACGGGAGATCTTGTCAAACAAATTTTTGAGGATGGTGAATCCGGCAAAGGAGAAGATGAGGATGCCCAGAAAAAATAAAGGTACCCACTTGTCTTTTAGCATGTCATACTTGATGCTAAAGAAAATAAATCCCAGAACCGGAAAGAAAAAGAAGAGACCAAAAATTAAATTAAGCTTTGCATATAGGTTTTTTTTCTTCAAACAATTATCTCCCAGCCTTTTGCCCGATTAATGCGGCAGATGGGCTTGTCATCGTCAAAAAATGCAGGCTCTAAACCATTAAGTTGCATAACCTATTTATATTATAAAAATAATTATTCTTCAAGCCAATTGATCTTTGAGCGCCTCACACCGCACTTTAGAATTTCGTTTACTAACTCATAACCTGTCGAGAGCTTCAGGGTCGTGCGATTGGAATACTGGAATAATGGAATAGTGGAATAATGGGTATATCCTTTTGCCAATTGGTTGAAAAATAATACCGTTCATGGGATATTTAAACCAGTTATCTAAAAAATATCGACTTGCGCTGTTAACAGATTTTTCCAACATTCCAGTATTCCACAATTCCCTTATTCCATGAATACAGTATAAACTTGGGACTGTTGAAAAATATTTTATTTTCCCGCTGCTGCAGGGCAAAATTTTCGATAAGTTTTTAATAATACCATATCATTGTTTAGAAATGTTAATTTTTATGTGTATCCTGTCAAAACGATGAAATCTAGCAGCTAAACTCATTAATCTCAAGCTAAAAATCACTGAAAATGCGCGCAGTTGTTCAAAGAGTCAAACAAAGTAGCGTCCGGACAGAGAATGAAATCGTAGGGCAAATCGGCAGCGGTCTCCTGGTTTTGCTGGGAGTTGCCCGAGGTGACACCGCCAAAGATGCAGATTATCTGGCCAACAAGATCATCCACCTCAGAATATTTGAAGATGAAGACCGCAAAATGAACCGGTCGCTGCTCGAAACCGGAGGTGAATTGCTGGCGGTTTCTCAATTTACGCTGTTAGCGGATTGCCGCAAGGGCAGACGCCCCTCCTTCATCCAAGCTGCTGAGCCAGAAAAAGCGACCGATCTTTACGAAAAGTTTGTCGATATTGTGCGTGCAAAAGGCGTCAAGGTTCAGACCGGCCGTTTTCGCGCAATGATGGAAGTCGAACTGATCAACGACGGTCCGGTGACCATAATCATCGAAAGCCCTTAGTCATGATTTTAGGCGTCGGGGTTTAGGTGTCAAAGGTATCATTGGACAGCAGCCGAGGACGAGAACGAGTACGAGTACAAGGACGAGTTAAACGAGGAGAGAAAAAATCGTCCTCGTCCTTGTACTCGTCCTCGTCCTCGAAAACAGACTGAGACCTGACACTTGAAGCCATAATCATTTTGGATGCTTGTAATGATGCGATTTCAGATAGTGCGCAATTTTTCTTCTGATAGGCAACGCCCTCTCCTCCGAAAAATAACGAAGCGGCTTATTTTGACCGGAGTTTTTGCAGGCCTCCTGTTGAACCCGTTTCACCTCCTGGCCCAGGATCTGGACGCACTGGACGGCATGATCGGCAAAAATGACGCTATCCTCCTCACCGACTCCGCCGGGCGCATTTTATGGGCCAAAAATGCTGATCAAAAACGGATCCCGGCTTCGATTTTAAAAATCTTTACCTCCCTGGTCGCCTTGCATTATCTGGGTAACGATTACCGATTCCCGACCGAATTTTATCTGGACGAACAGTCCAATCTGAAAATCAAAGGGTACGGTGATCCGCTTTTGGTCTCAGAGGTCATTATCCGAATATCGCAGGTTCTGGCAGGGCTCTTGCAACATACACAACCCCTGAATGATCTGGTTTTAGATGATTCCTATTTTAGTCAGCCGCTGACAATTCCCGGCATCTCCTCTTCCTCACAGCCTTACGATGCCCCCAACGGTGCGTTGTGCGTCAATTTTAATACCGTCAACTTTAAACGTACATCCCAGGGGTACGTCAGTGCCGAACCGCAAACACCGCTGCTGCCATTTGTCATCGATAAAATTAAAGCATCAAAACTGAATAAAGGCCGCATCGTCTTTTCGCATAATAAAAATGAGGTTACCCGCTACGCCGGGAAACTTTTCCAATATTTCCTTGAAAGACAGGACATCCGTTTCAGCGGGCAGGTCAAACTGGCACCCATAAATGCCAAAACCGATGGGCTCATTTTTCGATATGATTCACCCTTTTCCTTGGCCCAGATTGTAGCGAAGCTCCTGGAACACTCCAACAACTTTACGACCAATCAACTGCTCATCGCCACCGGCGCGGAAGTTATCGGGCGACCGGGCACCCTCGCCAAAGGCGTCGCCATCGCGCGCGACTATGCTAAAAGCATGCTGGAGATCGAAGATATGTCGATTGTCGAAGGCTCCGGAATATCCAGAGACAATAAAGTGTCGGCGGCCCAGATGGATCGCGTGCTGCAGGAATTTCTGCCCTATCACTATCTGATGCGGCGGGAAGGAAGAGAATATTATAAAACCGGCACCCTGTACGGCATTAGCACCCGCGCCGGTTATATCAAAAGCGCCCATGGCGGGCATTACCGCTATGTCATTATGTTCAACTCGCCGAAGAAATCCACCGATCCCCTTATTTTAAAACTCCTGAGAATCCTGGATTAATCAGCGGCAATCTATTCATCCCCCAATGATACAGTGTCCGTTTATCTCCCGATATGGTTAAAATCAAATACGTATCGCAGGTTTTATTAAATCGAATATTAAACAACTCGGATTCAACCTGAACCTAACACTCGATCTTTCCTCTCAAATGTGTATCTACCGCATTATCAAGAAAAATAGCCTGAAGCAAAGCGTAATTAAAGACAAAGCTGGCAGGAGAAGACCCGGCTCCTGCCAGCTTTGAAAATTAGACGTTACTGCTAAGCTACTTCATTCCGCCAATTGCAATTTCAACCCGACGGTTTAGAGCGCGACCTTTTTCGTTATCATTGCTGGCGATTGGATTTGCCTGTCCATACCACCAAACCACCAAACGATCGGCAGTGATGTTATGTTGATTCTGTAAGTAGTTGGCCACAGTTTCAGCCCGGCGGCGTGACAGCCTCAAATTGTATTCAATGGTTCCGGTATTGTCCGAATATCCATCAATAACCGCATAGGCTTCCGGGTGGCTCTGCAAAAAAGATCCGATCTGATTGAGTTCCTCGTGAAAGGCCGGATCGATTTGATCTACGTCCCAGGCAAACAGAATGTTATCTGTTTTAAGTCCGACAACCTCCTGATCACTGAGGGTTACCAATTTTGTACCCGCTTTGACAACGTATAGCGCGCCGGAATTATATTCGGGTCGGCTGATGTAGGTTTCAAAAGGAATGACACGGGAGCACTGGTTCACTGATGCCAGTTCTTGTAAGAAAGCCTCACCTTCTTTTGTATCCGCTGTGCTTATGATGTTAAAGCAAACATTGTACTTATCGGCATATTCCTGTGCTTTTAAGACAGGATTCTTTGAGCCTTTATAGGTTGAGTACTTGCCGTCGTTGAAAAGAAACACCACTGTGCGGTTGGGTAGCCCCTGCAGGGCAGGTTCAATTTTCTCAAGTCCCCGTTCCAGCAGGGTGGGTCCGCTTGCTTCTGAAGGAAGTTGGTTGAGTGCATCGGCGAACTCTTGCCGATCATAGAGTTTCACGGGGTACACTTCCTTAAACTTCGGTGCGTATTCATACAGGCCAAAATAATAACCGAGGTCTGGATAATACGTATTTCGCTCAATCAGAAAATCCTTGAGAATTTTAACTTTGGGTGTGTTGGTATCCTTAAACATCTTACCCATGGAACTGGACCCATCAAACATAAAAATGGCAGTATCAGCCGTTTTGACAAGAATTTCTTCAGAGACAATTTTTTGTCTAAAATCTTCAACCGTTAAAATTTCGGCAGCCATCACCTGAGCGGTGAACAAACCGATCATCAATACGGCTCCAATGACTGTCGAGATGACCTTAATTTTCATAGTAGCTCCTCTCTTTCTCTCTTCATGGTTAAAGTTAAAGGAAAGCGCTTTACAAAAATAACTTTCCCCAAGGAATAACCTCCCCCTATGACAAACCGGTTGTTTCCTCTTGAAACCCCTGGCTTTCCGTCCTCATCTTGCGATGAGTTGACTTCTTCTTGAATTATGGCATCCTGAAAATAAAAATATTCGGACTGGATATACTACTAAACACAAAATCAACTTATTACAATACGGCAATTTGCGTATCTTTTTATAATACCTTAAATAGTTGTTTGGTTAGAAGAGTATTAGACATTTACTGTCCGTACCAAATTGTTCTGATAAAAAAGTATTAGATTTTAGATTCAAATATGGATATTGGGAAAGGCTGGAATTTTCCATTTATGCTATATTCTATTTTAATTCAATTGAAATCTGAAATTGCTAAAAATGGGCATTTTAAACAAATTTGGAAAATAGCAAAAACCCGGATATATGGATCTGCATATGCGAAGTAAATAAAAACAGGGCCATTGCTGGCCCTGCCATTGGAATTTCATAATTGTTTTAAGGAGCAATAAGTTCCATTTCAACCCGTCGGTTTAGCTGTCTACCTTCTGCAGTTTTATTCGTGGCTATAAATTTTTGGGCCCCATGACCGAAAGCCGTCATTCGGGAAGGCTTAATCCCCTTACCCGATAGATAGCTCTTAACTGAATTGGCCCTGATCTCAGAGACCAGTTGGTTATAAGAAGGAGTACCGATAGCATCCGTATAGCCATTGAGGGTCAACTTTGCGGCTGAGTTATTTGTCAGAATTTCATGAATCCGATCCAGTTTTTTCATGGCTTTGGGTGTAAGTTCATTTGAATTTTGCTCAAAAAAAATATAGAAGTCAGAGTCAAAGAAAATTTTGGCGTTTCTTAAAAGCATCTCTTCGATTACTATCAAGTTGTGATCAATGCTGGTTTCGATAGGAACGGTTACCGGCTTCGAATTTTCAGTAAGATCTTCCTTGATATTTTCAGATTCAACCTGCCTTTTTGGGGCTGGCTGAAGATTTACCTTGGCCAAATCACCTGAAGATTTTTCATCACCAGCAATTTTTTCACTCAGCGCTTCGTTTTCGAAGGGTGGTCTCTCAACCTCTGTTTTGGTTCTCTCTGAGGTAGCTTTAATTTCTGGTATTGATTTGTCAAAAAGATTTTTCCAATAAATAAGCCCGATTTTATCCGCAACTGCAGTATATGATAATTCCTTTGATTCTTCGCTCTCTCCTTGTTCATTAACCACAGTTACAACAAAGTAATAAGTTTGGCCTGGCTCTAATTGGTTGATTAATAAAGAATTTGCCGCGCTGTTAATTTTAGGACCACTGAGTCTGGTGACTCCTGGTGTCTCAGACATATAGGCGTTATATGAGGAAGCACTTGGAATCTTTTTCCATAATAATGTTACCTTACCGCTCGTTGGGGGAATTGCTTGGGGAATATTCTTGGTGATTTGATTACAGCCAGACAATGACATTATTGCCCAAAGAGACCATATAAAATAAAAAATGATTATAGCCAGACGATATATCTTATTGCGAGTAAGCATCAAATCTTATACTTCTTATTGTTCTCCGAATAAATCCTACCGGTTCCTCAACGTTCATTCATTTCGGAATATATTGAGAGACAGTCGAAAAGTCCAACTTTACTACTTTGTTTTTACTTTTTAAAACTCAATCAGCG
>JASFIU010000311.1:0-5885 GCA_050122495.1 Desulfobacterales bacterium
CATTAAAACGAAACTGAATAACATCCCCATCCTGCACTTCGTAAGTTTTACCTTCCAATCTCACGGTTCCCCGTTTTTTGGCTTCGGCATAACTGCCCGCAGCGATCAAGTCTTGATAAGAAATCACCTCTGCCCGGATAAACCCTCTTTTCATGTCCGAATGAATGACATCTGCCGCCTCCAGGGCCGGAGTTGCCTTTTTGATGGTCCACGCTCTGACTTCGTTACTGATTACGGTAAAAAAAGATATTAACTCCAGAAGGGCATAAGATTGCTGGATGACGCGATCCATGGCGGATGCCGGGATGCTGAATTCGGCCAAAAACTCGGCGGCTTCTTCGGGGGGCATTTGGGCGAGTTCCTGTTCCAATTTGCCCCGGACCACCAAACAGGCTTCCTGGGGGCCGGCATCCCCGGTATCCGGCAGGCCGTCATCATCGTCTTCGTTATTAAACAGAACCAGAACGGGCTTAGCGCTTAAAAACGTAAACCCTCTGAGCTTGCGAGCCGATGCAAGTTCGGGCTTCTTTCGAAGTGGAATTTCGTTTTCCAGCGTTTGGCGGCATTTCGCCAGTAGCGCGAGTTCTTCGTTGTCGATCTTGTTGCCCCGCTTACGATCGAGCTCAATGCGCTCCAGGCGTTTTTCGGCCACCACCAGATCAGATAAAATGAACTCTTGATCGAGTTGGATAAAATCTTCAGAAGGTGACTGTGTTTCAAAGCCGTAGGTCGCGTGGTTGCGAACGACATGCAGTAGCGCATCACAATCCCTTACCGCGGTCCAGACACTTTGGTCTTTGGGGCTATCCTTTTTATAGCCGGGCAGAAAATATTCCACCTGGGCATAGGTGGTTTTTCGGGGCTGATACATTTGGCTGAGGGCGTCAACCCGGCCATCGGGTACCCGGATGACCGCGATGCGGTCCTCGCCTTTGTGCTCCGAACCCGAGACCTTTTTGGTCAAGGCATCAAAGATTGTCGATTTGCCGGAACCCGGCAGGCCAATGATTCCAAGTTTCATAAATCGGCCTCAAAGGACTTTCTAAATTTCACATGGGTAATCGCGCAAGAGACAGACCTTCTGATCCTGGGAAAGAACTTAACATCCGTAAGGGAATTTAAGCAAATAAAATTTAAAAATGGTTATGGGATACTTCAGATTCGGCTGTGTTTGCACCTTCACGGGGACAGTTTCCCGGCTGGCATTGATACGATTGTTGCATAAAGCCGCCCAGGAAGGTGTGAACTGAGGATTGATATGAGATGCGGGGTGATGATAGCAACGCGTTCAATTTGAAGGGGGTTTGGAAAACTGGCTGCCTTTTTTTAACTCATGCAAATCCGGCAGGGATATGTTCCCCTGAGACTCAAAGGGAAGCACGGAGGGAAACGCGCCACTGCCCAGGCGAACTTTGCCTTTGATTTGATATTCAAGTTGCTCCTGGTTCTGCAAACCCTGCAGGCTTTTGAAAATATCAAAAACCGATGCATAAACCTGCAACGGCAATAGCTGGGTCCCATAGGAAGGGATTTCGACATCGGCATCAGAGACCCCGATGGCAAACGGCCGCCCATTCATTTCAAGTTCGCACTCAATGCCCTTTATGTGGAGAGCCGTGTCATTGGTGTTAAACACGCGCAGGCGAACTTCAAAGACGGTTTCGATGACATTGAATTCTTGTAGCCGAATGTTGGCCAGCTTGACGCGTGGCGGCTCCATGCGCTGCCCGATGCCTGCACATCCATACATGGCGCTTAAAACCATTATGGTTGCAATGGCCATTTTGGTTAACCTAAACGGGTGCATATTTTACTCCGATACAGATGTCAGGGTTCAATGATTTAGGAATTCAGGAATTGAGGGATTTAGGAATTAAAATGATCGTTCGACCCTGAGGCTCTCGACGGGCAGCATACCTTCAATTCCTAAATTCCTGAATTCGCAATCCCTAAATTTGCCTGCTGAAACCTGCGTGCCCTGCGTAGCCTTAGTGGCGAAGAAGGGAACACTGAAACCTGAAACCATTATTACTGTCCTAAGATGCTTTTCAGTGCGTCTTTGGCGGTCTTCTCAAGATCCTTTTTGTCCAACAGTTTTTCACCTTTGCCGGATCCCAGTATCTTCTCCTCCAGCTGTTTTTTGGCCACACCGGCAAGGTCGGGTTTAAACTTAGGCTTTGAAAATGTACCGGAAACCAGTACGGGCACCATGAGTCCGGAACGCTGTTTCTCATCGCCCTGGCCTTTGATCGTCGCGACCACTTTCGGTTCCACACGGAAGTTCAGCGTTTCATTGACAAGATTGGCGTCTCCGGCCGCAATAACCCGTACCAGCGGTGACTTCAGGCGTGTTTCCGGGGTATGCACGAGGCCCTTTTTGATGCTGAAGGGGGCGTTTAATTCCGCAAAGTCGGTTCGTGGACGTTGATCGGTACGCTGCTCCAAACCAAAGGCGGCTTTAACATTGCGTATCATCCCGGCCAGATCGATGCCGATGATGGCACCATCGTTGAATCGCACCTGCCCGTTGCCGTTTAAGGTTTTTTTTATCATGGCGGCGTCGTCGCCGGACATGGCCAGTTTGAACTGAGCATTGGTGACGCCTTCCAGTATCTCTTTTTCCAGAACGTCCTTAAGCAGGGGACCGGCCTGGATATTTTCAAGGTTAAGGTCGACGCGGCTTTGGGGTGTGTTGGTCTGCACATTAAAATTTCCCTTGCCGGATACATTTCCCTGGTACATGGCCAATTTTAAGGGGTCGAGGTCGAATACCCCGTTCTTGGCTTTGATTTGCAGCAGTAGATCTTGGATTTTGGCTTTATTGGCAACAAGCTGTCCGATCCGTACCCGTCCATTCAGGATGAGTCTTCGCAGAGGCGCATAATCGATTGGTTTCTTTCCAGCCGGTTTTTCTGCAGCCGGCTTCTTCTCTGATTTAGGGGGCAAATAACGGTCTAGATTGATGCGGTCTAAATTCAAATCAAATGCCAGATTTGGCCTTGAATAATCAGAGGCGTTCAGTGAAAAATTCAGCGTCGATTCGTCCAGGTTGAGAATTCCATTCGTTACCGAGACTTTCGATGCATCTCCTTTGATATTTGCTTTGAGTGCGACCCGGTCCAAGGCCTTCGGATCGGAAGTGGCGACGGGAAACTTCTGGCCCAGCGCTGCCATTAATTCTCGTGGAGAAAATTCCTCGATTCCGACGGCCATATCGATGCCCGGATTTGAAGCGGGATTCTTTAGGCTGCCCTTGAGCTTCAGGACCAGCTGTTTGAAGGCGTTGACGTCAAGATCCAAGGGGATGGTTGCTTGCTTGAAGTCTTTGCCGACCGGCCCGACGGTCCCATCGACCGCCACCGGCTGATTATCCAGTATGGCCGAAAATGAAAGTTTGACCGGACGCTCCAGGGAGACATCCTGTAAGGTCAGGTTGAGCGCCGTGATTTCCTTACGGTTCGCGGTTGTGTGGTCGATCCAAATAACCGATCCATTCTTGATGGATAACTCGCCAACCGTTAGGTCCTTAATCGGCAGTCCGGCTTCAACGCTTGGTGCCTCAGACTCTTTGGGCGTCTTTTCAGCCGGCGCTTTTTCTTTTGTATCATCGGGCAGGGCCCAGTTAACCTGTCCGCTTTTGTTCTTCACCAGGGTAATCTTTGGTTCGTTTAAGATAAAGCGTTTGAGTTGAACGTCTTTGGAGAGCAGCGGCAGCAGCTTTACTCTGACTTCAAAGGATTTGACTGAGACAAAATCCTTTTCTTTAAATCCGGCTGAATTTCCCAGTTGCGCCTCGGAAAGGGAGACTCCGATCCACGGGAAAAGCGACAGGCTCAGGTCATCTCCGACCGTAAAAGGTCTGCCGGTCTTTTCGGATATGAATTTTTCAATTTCAGGCTTATAATCCTGAATGTCGATAAATGCCGGCGCAACTAACAATACGGCGATAACAACCACCACCAGGCTGGCACAAACAATTAATCCCCACTTGAGCCCCTTGTTCATCATATGCCTCCTTTATCAAAGGTAAAGGAAATTTACTTTAGCTAACGTATTCACCATTATATCGGCTGTCAAGATAGCCCCAGATGGTGATCCGTCTGAGGTGGCTTCAGCCAGAACATGTTGATATTAAATACCTTTTAAGCAGTTGGCAGCTGATGCGATGGGTACCTAAATGGACAGGGGAACGGTGCGGTGAGGTGCTTGGCTTACGGAGAAGCTTGCTCCTTTTTGGGGTGTTCGCAAAGAAACGGGTGTTTATTTTTGCTTTTTAGCTGCCAGAGCTTGCTGCAGCTTATCCCCTAAAGCGCCCAGGGATGATTGATCTTTTTTTGCGAATTGTTGCCAGTCCTGTTCGTCACCGGAGGCCCCCGGGGATAGCGTCATTTTGCGTTCTCTGGGTGAGATTTCTGCGATGACCACCGGCAGGGAACTGCCTTCTTTGAGCTTATCGATGACATTTGATTGCGCTGACTGGCTGATCTTCGATTTTGGAAGCAGACCGGTGATGCCGGGTGCAAGGGTAACGAAGTAACCAAATTTTTCCTTCCGTTCGATAACGCCTTCGACGGTTTGACCGACGCTATATTTTTGCGGCACCTCAATCCAGGGATCCCCTTCGGCATCCCGGATGCTCAAAGAAATCCTTCGATTCGAAAGATCCATTTCCTTCACCAGCACAAATACGTTTTCGCCGGGGGTTACGACTTCTTCCGGTTTCAAGATCCGTTTTTGGTAGCTCATTTCGCTGATGTGAACCAAACCTTCTATCCCGGAGGCAATCTCGACAAAGGCACCGAACTTTGCGCATCGGGTAACGGTTCCCTTGACTTTATCGCCGACCCTGAATCGATCGCCCGCACTCAACCACGGGTCTTCGGTGACCTGTTTAATGGAAAGGGAGATTTTAATCTGGTCTGATGGGTCGCCCTTCTCGATTTCAATTACTTTGACCCGCACCGTGTCACCGACGGAAACTGCTGCTTGCGGATCCTCGACCCGGGACCAACTGAGTTCGGAAACGTGTACCAGGCCGTCAACGCCGGGGTGAATTTCGACAAAAACGCCATAAGGCATTAGCTTGGTGACCCGTCCTTCGATTACGGCATCGATCTGCAGCCCGTCATAAAATTGGGTTTTAGATTTTTCCAGTTCCCGGCTCAATAGGGCACGTCGTGAAACCACCACATTTTTATCGCGGGCATCCGCCTGACGGATTAAAAATGGGTGGGTTTGACCCACATAATCTTCCAAGTTTTCCACGAAATTTATATCGATCTGGCTTGCCGGGCAAAATGCCTTGCGACCCATAACTTCAACGCGCAATCCGCCCTTACATGTTTCCAGGATCTTGCCTTCAATCGGGACCGCGTTTTGGTGCGCTTCTTCTAGCAGCGTAAAACTGCCGATGCCCGAAAGGGCTTTTGAGAGCCTGATTTCATCTTCCGTAACTTCAGCAACATATAATTCGACAACATCGCCTTCGGCGTAATTCATCTGCTTGTTTTCATCCAGCAGTTCGGCATGTTCAACGACCGCGTCAATTTTGTTGCCGATATCCACAAAGATGGTATCGGGGCTGATGGAAATAATTTTTCCTTGGACCTTGCTGCCAATCTCTAAATCAGTTGTGCCGCTGGGGCTATAGGAATTTAAAAGTGTGGCGAAGCTTGTTTCAGGATTTTCCTTGATTTCATCGTCTGTCATGAAGCGACTCCTCAAAATTCTTATTTGCAAAAATAAATACAGGCCTAAATTAACAATCGCAACGGCCGCTAGCAAGAAAATTATCGACCCCGTTTTTTCAATTTGTTTTCGGTGCTGACATTTTTGTTACGTTGAGCACACACAGAACCTATTGACTTTTTAAACAATTTCGCTGA
>JASFIU010000312.1:0-5885 GCA_050122495.1 Desulfobacterales bacterium
TTGAAAGATGTCTCCCAGGGTGTTTTCATTTCGACCGCGGTGGCGGTTGCCGTAAGTGGCGGGCAGCCGTCGCCGGGCGGGCGATTTTCCGCCGCTTCGAACAGAATTTGTATAAATCATTCTCGAGGATCGGCCGGATCGTCCGCCGACGCCATCAGCCGAGAGCGCGCCTGAGTATGGAACCGAATTTGATGAAACCGGTGACGCGTAGGCGTCGATTGCTGCGGTTACTTCAACTCCGGTCTTTTTTGCCGAGCCCAAAAATCGATTCTCTACCTTCAGGCTGCGCGCGGACAAAATCACGGCTTCAGGACCGAGCTCCTGCTTGATCGATCGCAGGGCCGTGGTCATATCTTTGGCTTCAAAGCGTTTAATCTGCATGGGTGATCTCCAGCATATCTACGGATTGAATTTCAATGTTGCTGAGTATTTCATCATATGACAAAACCGTAATCTGGGGCAAAAAGCGATCTGCCAGCATCTTAAAATGGGGCCGCACCTGGGCGGAACACATCACCACCGGCGTGTGATCTGCAGAAGACATTTTTTCCAGGCTGCGGGCCAAATTGTTCATGATCTGCTGGGCAATCGAAGGGTCCAGTGACAGAAAGCTGCCCTGATCGGTTGTCTGCAATGCCCCGGAAATGGCTGTTTCAACGCTGTGTCCCAGGGTGATCGCCACAATTTTGCCTTGAGGGCTTAGATGCATCTTGGTGATGGTGCGTGCCAGCACCTGTCGCACGCGTTCGGTCAACATATCCAGATCCTTGATGACCGGAGCCCAGTCGGCCAGCGCCTCTAAAATCGCCAATAGATCCCGAATGGGAACCCGTTCCCGCAGCAGATTCTGCAGTACCTTAACCACGCCGCCCAGGGGCAATAAATTGGGGACCAATTCTTCGACGACTTTCGGGTGGGTGTCTTTTAAGGAATCCAATAATTGCTGGACATCCTGCCGACCCAGCAACTCGTGGCAATGTTTTTTAACGATCTCAGATAGATGCGTCGTCATTACCGTTGCCAGATCCACGACCGTAAATCCTTTGGCCAGCGCGTTTTCTTTGGTATTTTCCCTGATCCACAGTGCCGGCAATCCATAGGTGGGTTCCTGGGTGGGGATGCCGTCTATTTCATCCTCGGCAGTGCCTGGATTCATGGCCAGATAGTAATTCGTCATCAACTCCCCTCTGGCGACTTCATTACCCTTGAGCAAGATGGTGTATTCACCGGGCTTCAGCTGCATATTGTCCTGGATGTGAACCGGCGCAACGATGATGCCCACCTCGCGCGCGATCTGTTTGCGAAGCATTTTAATTCGATCCAGCAACTGTCCGTCCTGCTCGATGTCCACCAATGGGATAAGTCCGTACCCGACCTCGATTGCCAGCGTATCTAACGGCGGCAGGGCTTCAAACTGGTCTGCAGGGATGACTTGTTCTTCCTTCATTTTTTGCTCTTCTTCGGCCCGGGCCGTTT
This sequence comes from Desulfobacterales bacterium, assembly GCA_050122495.1. Taxonomy (GTDB): domain Bacteria; phylum Desulfobacterota; class Desulfobacteria; order Desulfobacterales; family JAHEIW01; genus JAHEIW01. The sequence continues at coordinate 1,477 of JASFIU010000312.1, forward strand.
CTCTGATGGATTGAAAAACAACGTAGGCCAGTCCAGCGGACAGAACCGCCAGGACCATAAAAGGCATTGCCGGAAGCCCGGGTACGAGACCGAATCCGAAAAGAACCCCGGACGCAACGGCAATGGCTTTGGGTTGAACCAAAATTTGAGCTGTAATTTCCTCTCCCAGACTTGATTCGGCTCCGGCCCGGGTAACAATCACCCCGGCTGCCGTAGACACGATTAAGGCCGGCACCTGGGTGACCAGACCGTCTCCGATGGTCAGCAAAGTATAATTTTGAGCGGCATGCGCAAAACTCATGTCGTTTTGGAAGACACCGATGGCAAGTCCCCCGATAATATTAATTAGGGTGATGACGATTCCGGCGATGGCATCTCCACGCACAAATTTATTGGCGCCATCCATCGCCCCGTAGTACTCCGCCTCCAGGGCAATCACCTCGCGCCGCTGGCGGGCTTCCTGCTCGTTGATTATACCCGCATTCAAATCCGCATCGATGCTCATTTGTTTGCCGGGCATGGCATCCAACGTGAATCGCGCCGCCACTTCAGCAATTCGTCCGGCCCCTTTGGTAATCACCATAAAATTAATGGCCACCAGGATGAGAAACACGATAATTCCCACCAGATAATTGCCACCGACGACAAACCCGCCAAAGGCCATTATGACTTTGCCCGCGGCCATCGTGCCTTCATTGCCATGCAGCAAAATGATCCGGGTGGAGGCGACATTCAGCGACAATCTAAACAACGTGCCCAACAGCAGAATGGAAGGAAATGCGGATAATTCCAGGGGCCGCTGCACATACATACTGGCCAAAAGAATGATCAAGGACAATGTGATGTTGAATGATAAAAGCAAATCGAGCAAAAAAGTCGGCAGCGGCATTACCATAAAAACCAGAATGCCCACCACGGCAAGGGCCATGAAGATATCGCTGTTTTTAGCGATATACGGAAATTGTCCTGTAATTTGGGTTTGATGCGCCAATGCTTTTTCCTTACTCATACCTCACGCCAAGCCGCCAGGAGCGCAAAGGATCAGATTGAATATATTATCTAAACCTTCATTTTACATAATCGCCGCTTGCGGTTTTTGGGCGAAGCCTGCTCGCGAGCGTTCGTTTTTATGCGGTCTGATACATTCCTTTCAGTCGATAGACATACGCTAAAATTTCGGCGACCGCCCGATAGAGCTCTACCGGGATAAATTGGCCGATTTCTACTATTTTAAACAATGTCTGGGCCAACGGTTTGTCTTCGACAACCGGCACCTGATGCTCATTCGCAATCTCTTTGATCCGTGCGGCAATATGACCGGCACCCTTGGCGACTACCGTCGGCGCCATCATCTCACTGGCTTCAAATTTCAGCGCCACGGCCAGACGCACGGGGTTGGTGATGACAACGTCCGCCTCCGGAACAGCCTTCATCATCCGGTGGGCCGCCATTTCAATTTGTGCTTTTCGGATTCTGCTTTTGACCTTCGGATCTCCTTCGACTTGCTTGCGTTCGTCTTTGACTTCCTGTTTGGTCATCTTAATGCTTTGCTCAAATTGCCAGCGCTGATAAATGTAATCCAAAGTCGCCAGTATGATCAGTGCCAGGCAAACAAAAAAAAGAATTTTAAATGCCACCTTGGCGATAAAAAGAAGAATTTCACCCACCCCCTGCTGCATCAGAGGGGGAAATCCCCTCATTTCCGCCTTAATAAGCCCATAAGAAATGCCGCCGATAATAAGGAGCTTCATAAGGGACTTGGCCAGTTCCACCAGCGATCTTACGGAAAAAAACCTTTTGAATCCGGATATCGGGTTAATCTTTGACAGTTTAGGTCTTATGGGTTCGCTATGCATTTCAAATCCCACTTGACTGACGTTACCGACTATACCGGCTATAAAAACGGACACAAAAAAGGGTATCAAAATCGAAAATAGCTTTTTATAAATATCCACCGAAAAAGCGCTGACATCGGATACGGTGTTGAGCTGCAATGTGTCGAGTTCCTGATAAACGCCCCCGATAAACCCAGAGATGTTCCAGAACATCCACGATCCGGCAAAATAAAAAAAGCCCAAGGCGGTCATTAATATCAGAACAGAGGGGATTTCTCTGCTCTGGGCAACCTGCCCTTTTCGCCTTGACTGCTGCCTGCGTTTTGGGGTTGCTTTTTCGGTTCGTTCCTGCCCGCTGCTTTCCGGCATGCGTTACCTCAATCCCAGCTATGAAGCTGCTTTTATAAGCAGCATGATGGTACCGCTCAGCTTGCTGAAAATTAATTTCAGAAATGATGAAAAATAGGGTAAACAAACGCCAATAAAGAACAGACCCACGCCTATTTTAAAAGGCATCGCCACAAAAAATACGTTCATCTGCGGCACCGTGCGCGCGATCAGCCCAAATGCAACGCTGGTGAGCAACAAGACGGCGATGATCGGTGCACCCAATTTGATGGCAATGACAAACATATTCCCCCCGATATCGACGAGCTGCTCTATCAGTGAACCGCTGATTCTAAAACCCAGGGGCGGCAACAGCTGATAGCTATCCGCCAGCGCCTGTACAATCCGATGATGGGCATTTACGGTGATAAAAACCAATAACGCAAACAACTCATTGAATTGGCCTAGAAGCGGCATCTGCTGATTCGTGGACGGATCCATCACCCGGGCAATCGCCATACCCATCTGATATCCGGCCAACTGCCCGGCCAGCTGCAGGCCCGCAAAAATAAAATTCACCGCCAGGCCAATGCTGATTCCCAGCAAGATTTCCCCAAAGATCCCGATGACCAGGGGTATTAAACCGGTAATCAACGGGAAACTCTCTAAATTTAAGGTTGGCATCAAAGCCATGCTGGTTGCCAGCGCCAATCCAGCTTTAATTAAGACCGGTATGCTTTTACTCTTGAAAATCGGCATGGTCATCAAAATCGAACCCACGCGGAAAAAAATGAGAAAAAACATCTGCAACTGCTGCAATGGAATCGAAACCGATATCATTCTTAAGCACCGATCAACCGTAGTTCGGCTTTCAGCCGATTTTAACGAATATAAACAACAATGTTAGTGAACAGATTTTGGGTAAATGTTACCATCTTCTGTACCATCCACGGCAAAAAGAATAACAGCGCACAGGCGACGGCCAGCATCTTGGGAATAAAGGTCATCGTCATCTCATTGATGGATGTAACCGACTGAAATATACTCACAACCAATCCAACCAGTAGGCCGGCCAGCAACATCGGGGCTGCCAGCGAGATAGCTGTTTTGATGGCTTCAAAAAAGAATCCGGTCAAAAATTCAGCCGTCATACAAAACTCCTCACCAATGAACCCACCAGCAAATTCCACCCGTCGGCCAGAACAAATAACATCAACTTAAACGGTAAAGATATCATGATCGGCGGCAGCATCATCATGCCCATTGAAAGCAAAACACTGGCCACCACCATGTCAATTATCAGAAACGGCACATAGAGCAGCAAACCGATCTGAAAGGCAGTTTTGACTTCACTGATAATAAAAGAGGGAATGAGTACTGAGATCGGAATATCATCAACATCTTTGGGCCGCTCGATCTTGGCAATCTCGACAAATAGGGCCAGGTCCTTTTCGCGGGTCTGCTTGAACATGAATTTCCGTAAAGGCTCCGCCGCATTTTGAAATGCCTGCTGCTGACCGATTTGGTCATCTAAAAAGGGCTGCAATGCATTTTGGTTTATATTGTGCCATACCGGCGTCATGATAAAAAATGTTAGAAATAACGCCAGCCCGATGAGCACCTGATTGGGAGGCGCCTGCATGGTTCCCAGGGCGCGGCGAAGCAGTGACAACACAATGACGATCCGCGTAAATGAAGTCAGCATGATCAAGATGGCCGGCGCCAGGGAAAGGATCGTCATTAAAAGAAAGATCTGCAGAACGACCGCCACTTTCCCAGGATTTTTGGTTTCGTCCATGCCGATGGTGATAAAAGGGGCCACATCCTCAGGCGTGGCTGCAGCGCTGCTCGAGGGTGCCAACAGGCCGGCTCCCAGCCCGATTCCCAAAATCCCCACCAGAAGCACAGCGGCAAGCGCACACCCGATGTGCTTGTCTTTACCCCGAGCACTGCACTTGTGGTATTTTGGATTTGATTTGGGGCCAGATCGACCGTGCATATGCAGTTGCCTCAACATTGTTCTCCGCGGTTGGACGCCAGGAATCGACTCTTGACTTTGTTTAAGTGATCGGCAAAAGAGGGTGCGCTGATCCCGGTTTCTTCTTTTTGGATTTGGTCCAGGATTTCTTTGTCTTCAATTTGGGTCAGCAGGCGAATCGAATCACCCGAAACTCCGATGACCAGAAGGGCGCCGGGGATTTGTACCAGCGAGATGCTTTTCTTAACACCCATGTACTGATTGGCCAT
>JASFIU010000313.1:0-5813 GCA_050122495.1 Desulfobacterales bacterium
AAGTAAAACTGTCTTTTGCACCCATAAATGCACCTTTTCGATTTCAAAAATGTCCACGCTTTAGGCGAGCGTCTCCTAAAGGAAAACCTATTCCTATTATTAGGCATTTTCAGGTAAGGTCAATAGCTGTGTTCGTTATCGCTGTAGCTGTAAACCTGGTGTCATGTCTTATAAGGGTTTCAGGTTTCAGTGTTCAGGTGTCAGTGTATTTTCGAGGACGAGTAGGAGTGCGAGTACGAGGACGATCTTTCATTCTCCTCATCTTACTCGTCCTCGTCCTCGGGTGTCGTTCAATAGCACCTCTGGCACTTGGCACCTAAAACCCAAAAGAACCTACATCCCTCTCCGGTACTGCCCGCCCACATCGTAAAGGGCCTGGGTGATTTGTCCAAGGCTGCATACGCGCACGACATTCATCAATTCATCAAAAACGTTGTCTCCGGACAGGGCGACCTTTTGGAGGCGCTCCAGCGCTGCCGGCGCCTCTTTTTCATGGCGCTTTTTAAAATCGGCCAGACGCTTGAGTTGAGATTGTTTTTCCTTTTCAGTGGCCCGTGACAGCTCAACGCTCTCGTTGAGCTGATCCTGATCGGCGTCCGGATCCCGGAATGTGTTTACGCCGATGATGGGGAGTTTACCGGTATGTTTTAAAGTTTCTGAATAAATCGATTCCTCCTGAATTTTGTTGCGCTGGTAGCCCGTTTCCATGGCACCCAGGACGCCGCCCCGCTTGGTGATTTGATCAAATTCGTCTAACACCGCTTGCTCCACAAGATGGGTCAATTCTTCGTAGATAAAGCTTCCCTGGTTCATATTTTCATTTTTGCTCAATCCCCATTCACGGTTGATAATAAGCTGAATGGCCAGGGCCCGTCTGACCGACTCTGCACTCGGGGTGGTAATGGCTTCATCGAAAGCGTTGGTATGGAGGCTGTTGCAGTTGTCATAGATGGCACAAAGGGCCTGCAGCGTTGTGCGGATATCATTAAATTGGATGTCCTGGCTGTGTAAGGACCGCCCGGAGGTCTGACAGTGATATTTGAGCATCTGGGAACGAACGGAACCGCCGTAGAGCTGACGCATGGCGATGGCCCATATGCGCCGTGCGACTCTTCCAATTACGGTATATTCAGGATCCATGCCGTTTGAAAAGAAAAATGATAAATTCGGCGCAAAGCTTTCAAGAGGCATGCCGCGGGATAAATAATATTCAACATAAGTAAATCCATTGGCCAGGGTGAGCGCCAGCTGGGTAATCGGATTGGCGCCGGCCTCGGCGATATGATACCCGGAGATCGATACGCTGTAAAAATTACGGACATCGTGATCGATAAAGTATTGCTGGATATCCCCCATTACCCTCAGCGCAAATTCAATTGAAAAAATGCAGGTGTTTTGCCCCTGATCTTCCTTTAGGATGTCGGCCTGTATGGTACCCCGTATGTTGGAAAGTACCTCGGCGCGAATATTCTGATATTGCTCTTTGGAGGGTTCTTTTCCGTTCTGAGCCTTAAATTTGTCCACTTGCTGGTCAATGGCGGTATTAAAAAACATCGCCAGCATCATGGGCGCCGGTCCGTTTATGGTCATGGACACCGATGTGCTGGGGGCGCAAAGCTCAAAACCTTCATATAATACTTTGACATCATCGAGGGTGCAGATGCTGACACCGGAGGTGCCGATTTTTCCATATATATCCGGCCGTTTATCCGGGTCACATCCATACAGGGTGACGGAATCATAGGCGGTTGAAAGTCGTTTGGCTTCATAATCTGCCGACAGCATTTTGAATCGTCGATTGGTGCGGGCGGGATCTCCTTCGCCGGCAAACATGCGGGTGGGCTCTTCGTCCGCCCGCTTTAGCGGGAAGACGCCGGCCGTAAATGGAAATTTTCCGGAAACGTTTTCTTCCCTCATCCAGCGGTATATCTCAGCGGGATCTTTAAATTTGGGAAGAACAATCTTGGGAATGCGGGTATGCGATAAGGATTCGGTGTATAAGGGCACTCTGATTTCGCGATCGCGAACCTTGTACACCAGCTCATCTTTACTGTAAGATTCCCTGGTTTTTTCCCATTCGGCAATGGAATCCAATGTCTCTTTTTCCAGAACAGCTTCGGCTTTTTTAATTTCTTCCTTGAGTTTTGAAAGCAGCTCCACAGAATCCGCCTCGCCATTATTTGCGCCTAAAGTTGCGTGGGTTTCTTTAAGGTGCCAGACGGTTCTAAGATTTTGGGACTGTTCATCGGTTTGCTCGTGGTATTTTCTGACGGTATCCGCTATTTCCGACAGATAGCGGGTGCGCTCCGGCGGGATGATGATGGTCTTTGAAGATGAAGTCTTGGTTTGCGGTCTGGGTAAGCCGGCTTTGAATTTCACCCCGGACTTTTCGGCAACTTTATCTAGCATCGCATGATACAAGGCGGTGGTCCCATCGTCATTAAATTTGGAGGCGATGGTTCCAAATACCGGCATTTCCTTCGGTTCGGTATCCCACAATTTTTGATTGCGTTGGACCTGCTTGCGAACATCGCGCACTGCATCGTCTCCACCGCGCTTTTCAAATTTGTTGACTACCACCAGATCTGCAAAATCAAGCATATCAATCTTTTCAAGCTGAGTAGCCGCACCGAACTCGCTGGTCATCGCATAGATAGACAAGTCAACCAAATCGGCAATACTCGAATCCCCCTGTCCAATGCCGGCGGTTTCCGCAATGATCAGATCAAAGCCGGCCGCCTGGGTCACCTCGATGGCTTCAGTGAGCACGGCCGGCAATTCTATCTGGGACCGTCGCGTCGCCAGAGAACGCAAATAAACCCGCGGGTTCGTGATCGCATTCATCCGTATCCGGTCCCCTAAAAGGGCCCCGCCGGTTTTCCGCCGGGATGGGTCACAGCTGATGATGGCAATATGAATATCTTTAAGGTCATGCAGCATCCTTAATATCAGTTCATCGGTCAAAGAGGATTTGCCGGCACCGCCGGTTCCGGTAATACCGATCACCGGGGCTTTGTGATTTTCGATTTTTTTTAAAAGCTGAGCCCGGATCGGGGCGAAGTTCCCGTTTTCCATGGCCCTGGCCTGTTCAGCGGCGGTTATTAGTTTGGCTACCAACAGCGAATTGGTCGGGTTCAGAGCGTTTAAATCAAAATCATTGGTTTTGACAGTCGCAAAATCGATGCGTTCGACCATGTGGTTAATCATTCCCTGGAGTCCCATACGGGCGCCGTCTTCAGGTGAATAAACCTTGGCAACGCCGTAAGCTTCCAGTTCTTTGATCTCTTCCGGTACGATCACACCACCGCCCCCGCCAAATACCTTGATTTCGGCAGCGCCCCTTTCTTTTAGCAGATCGACCATATATTTGAAAAATTCTACATGTCCGCCCTGGTAACTCGATACGGCCACGCCCTGAACATCCTCATCAATGGCGGCCTCCACAATTTCCTGAACCGAACGATTATGTCCTAAATGAATAACCTCTACACCGGTATCCTGGAGTATCCTGCGCATAATATTTATGGCGGCATCATGGCCGTCAAAAAGAGATGTTGCCGTAACGACTCTGATATTATGTTTAGGCTTGTAAGCTTCAACTTCAGGATTCATGCCGCCTCCTTTGCATTGAATTGAGTTTTTATTCTTTTTTGGAACACATTCCCAGGATTAACTTTGTCTGACGGTTAATATAATCTTCAATACTGTAATGACGGGTCAAGAACCAGCGCCGGAAGGTCCACATGTGCCCCAGAACCACAATATTGTGCGCCGCAAGTTCGAGGGAGCGTTCATCTAGATTCGGCAGTTCTCCGGTTGAGGCGATTCGCGCCAGCGCTTCGATAAACAGACCGGTAATGCGCAGCTCGTTCTCCAGGACGCGTTTTTGCCATTGGGCCGGCAGCGATTGCGTTTCCTGGTAAATCAGGAGGATAAAATCACTCATGCGGTCGCAAACCCTGAAATATTCGCGGATTACCGCCCCGAGAGCGTCCTGCGCGCCAGTGGCTCGCGACATGACCATGGTTACACCGCGCTCAACTTCTGCGTGGATGGATTCGCACACCAGATATAAAATATCCTCTTTGGATGCAAAATATTCATACAACGAGCCGATCGAAAATCCGGCTGCGCTGGCAATCTGCCGGGTGGTGGTTTTATGGAACCCCTTTTCGATAAAAAGCTGTACGGCCGCATCGGCTATCTGGCGCCGTCTGCGTTCGACCAGCTCCGGATTTTTAACCTGGGTGGGTATATCCTTGGTTCTGTTGAGTTGCTCCATTGTAACCTCATGATATTATGTAGGATTTGTGAGCAGAGAAATTATCGCCCCATATCTGAACGGGCGCTCAATCATTAAATTAGCAGTCTATTTTTGACTTGTCAAGTTTTTCGCGATCCGGAGGGTTTAATATATTTAATATATTGATATTATTATGTAAAAAAACTCTATGGATTTTATGTCAACCGCATTGGTAGCTGTTCGTAAGTAGTTTCAGATAAAAAAAAATAGGCATTTTGACTGAGCGCTCGTTCATAAAATATGAGGGTCGATATGATTGGTTATGATATTATTTTTTGATCCCGGCCAAGGGCGGGTCAGATGAATTCAGGAGGCGATGTTTGGATTCTAGCGGGAAAGAATTTCGATCTAGGTTATAGGTTTAACAGCCGGGCTGCATTTTCGCCCAGAATCTTACGTTTGGCCTTTGTATCTAAATTTAAACCCTGGAGGGTAACTATATTCTCTTTTAGGGTGGGTACAGACGGCCAGTCCGAACCATAAATCACTTTATGGGCGATGCGTTCCAGTTCCGGGAAATAGGTTAACAGATTTTGTGGGGGCAGGCCGGAAATTTCCATAAATACATTTTTATGAATCCGAGAGAGGGCAGACGCTTTTTCATACCAGAAAGGGCGCCCGCTATGTGCCTGAAGCAGATTGAGTTTTGGAAAATCCACCGCCACATCATCGATGTAAATCGGATTTCCGTATTTCAGCCTGGATCCGGGAAATATTGACGAACCCATGTGCATCAGCACCGGGATATCCAGTTCCTGTGCTTTGGCATAAAGCGGGTAGATTTTGGCAGCATTGGGGTAGTAATGCTGGTAGGTCGGATACAATTTTAGCCCTCTGAAGCCTGCATCGCGGACCCATCCTTCCAACTCCTCTACAGGATTTTCGGCGGTATTGGGATCAATGCTCGCGAAGGGAATCAGTCGCGGGCTATGGGAACAGAATTGGGCCACATCCTCGTTTGCGGCAATACCAGAGGTGATGGGCGCCAATTCTGCCAGTATTACCGCATAATCAATGCCTGCATCATCCATAAGCCCTACAAAGGCTTTCGGAGAAGAATAAGTCTCGAGCATCCATTCCATACGGTCGCCCCACCCCTGACGCAGCAACTCCATATAAGCCGGCGTGCGGCTACGATAATAGGCGGTGTGTACGTGGAAATCGACAATCATATTTTTGGGTGGCTTATGGTATATTAAGAAAGTTCAATAAATTTCCGTCTGTGGTCCTTAACCGAATTTCTCTCTTAAGATGCGATGCAGTATTTTCCCGGTGCCGGTGCGGGGCATTTCATTTTCCCCAATAAATACAACTTGCTTCGGGCATTTGTAACCGGCCATCTTGCGCTTGCAGATTTCAATGATATCTTTTTCGCTTAATTTGCTGTCATCGAAATCCTCTTTGCGGATCACAACTGCAGCGACCCGCTCCCCCCATTTATCATCGGGCAACCCGATTACCGCACATTCAAATACACCTTCAATGTTGCCGATAACCTCCTCCACTTCAC
>JASFIU010000314.1:0-5766 GCA_050122495.1 Desulfobacterales bacterium
GAGCTTTGGAGCGAGTTTATCTCAGACAACTTCAACAGCAAGATCAGGGAACTCTTTCTGGAACGCCTCAGTAAGAGAGTTTATGGTGCCGGAAATAAACATTCCTTGAAGGGCGGCGCAGCAAGATTTGTGATGCGGTTTAAAATTATAGGAGAAGACCATCAGTTTCTTCTTGGCTTCACTATAGCGAACCCGTTCTACAAACCCCAATTGCGCCATGGTCAATCCGGTTGCCGGCTCTTTGACCGTGTCCAGAACCCGTTGAATTTTTTCTTTCATTACTGAGTCCATGGCTCACCATATGGCATGGTTTTGCTGCTGTCAAGATGATGCCTTGAATCCACAACCCACAGAAAGCCGCCGATGGCCGGCAGGAAAACGGCGGCAATGTGGTTGATGGTAAAGCCCACTGCCATGCTGGGTGCGATATCCTGCGGATTACCGACCTTCTGGAAAAAGGTGCGAATCGTATAGCCAGGCTTGCAATCCGATGGTGGGACTCATGGTTAAAACCGCCATTTACACAAACATGGGTTCCTTTTTTGTATGGGTTATGGATATATTGCGAGCGGTTTTTAGGTCAATTATAAGAGAAGTTCAAGGTTGTAAACTCTGCTATTTTGTTTAATTTTAAATGCTTATATCCTATTTGGCCGGAAAAAAAAGTCGAGGTTCAAAATTTTGAACCTCACCCAATAATAAAAAAATGGTTTAAAAACAGCAGGTTTTTCAATTTAGGCCCTAATCGGGTTAAAAATTATGAACCAAACCCAACTTCAGTTCGTCCCTGGTTGTGTTCAAAGCGGCTAAAGATGGATTCAGGCTTGGATTTAAGTAGTTGAAATTAAAATAAATTTTAGAAAAGCAAATATTTTTCTGGAGCGAGCTTATCTTTGGCAAGGAATTTGCAACATGCTTATGTACAGCCTAATAATTTCTTCATCTGTTCTCCTCCTTAACGGCTAATTGGAAAAAACCAGTTAGCCGTTATTTTTTTTCAAAACTTTCAAAATTCACCGGGCGGGAACCAGAGGCTATTTAGATGATTATTGATGCCCATACCCATATATTCCCCCAAAATATTCGCAGCAACAAAGAAAAATATTTTGCAGACGAACCGGCATTTAAAAAATTATACCAATCACCCAAATCCCGGCTGATCGGTGCGCGCGAACTGATCGCTTCGATGGATGACAGCCAGGTGGATAAGGCCGTTGTTTTTGGATTTCCGTGGATAGATCCGCTGCTTTTTAAACGGCATAATGATTATATCAGCGAGGTCGTCAATCGCTATCCGCAACGCTTTATCGGTTTGGGATGTTTCGACCCTTTTAGCGACGGTGCGGCTGAAGAAACCCGCCGTTGCTTGCAAAAGGCCGGGCTAGCCGGAATCGGAGAGCTCGCCTTTTACCAAAACGGGATTGAAAACTCCGCTCTAACTCGTTTGGAACCGGTTATGGAAATTTGTCAAGATCTGGATCGAGCGGTTATGATTCATACCAATGAACCCATCGGGCATTCCTATCCCGGGAAGACCCCCAGCACCCTGGCACAGATTTATCAGTTGATCCACACCTTTCCGCAGAACAAAATTATTCTGGCCCACTGGGGCGGCGGTCTGTTTTTTTTCAGCCTTTTGAAAAAAGAAGTTAAAACCAGCCTAAAAAATGTCTATTTTGATACGGCGGCTTCTCCGTATCTGTATGATGCGGATGTCTATCGATTGGCGATTGATCTGGTCGGGGAGAAAAAAATCCTGTTCGGCAGCGATTTTCCCCTCCTGCCGCCTGGCAGATATTTTGATGAAATGAAGACCGCCGGCCTGTCGGATGCGGAGATGGAGCAAATTTGTGGTGGTAATGCCGCCAGACTTTTTAACATTGCAGATTAATCGGTTTTTTGCCTCACGCAAAGCCTCAAAGACGCAAAGATTTTTTGTTTTAATTAGCCATGGCCCCCACACAGGAAGATGAGTAATCTAAAAGGTTTCAGGTTTCGGGTGTCAGGTATCAGGAAAACACAGAAGGCAGAGCACAGAAATCAGACGACAGAGGACAAAAGTCTGATTGTTTTCTATTTTCTATCTTCTGTCATCTGACCTCTGTTCGCTGTTATCTGACACCTGACACCTTCATATGGAGATTATGAATGCAGAAGCATAAAGTTGCTGTGGTGACGTATGAAAAGCCGGCCAAATCGGTTCGCCGGGCTGTTGAGATGTCGGGAGGTCTGGACCACATGCCCTCCGGGGCCAGGGTCTTTGTCAAACCCAACATTGTGTTCTGGACGCGCGCCGCTGCCTTTCCAAAATGGGGGGTGATTACCACCTCCCGGGTTGTGGAAGATATCATTATTTTACTCAAGGAACGCGGCATCGATGATATCACCATCGGAGAGGGCTCCGTGACCATGTATCGCAAAGGTTCCGCCACCGCGGCCCATGCTTTTGAGACCCTGGGATACGACACTTTGAAACAAAAATACGGCATCAAATATATCAATATTTTTGATAGGCCCTTTGAAACGGTGGACCTGAGCGACGGGGTCGTGCTGAATTTTAATACCGACATCTTAAACAGCGACTTTGTTGTGGATCTGCCGGTGATGAAAGCCCACAACCAGACGGTGGTCAGTCTGGGTATCAAGAATTTGAAAGGTTTAATTGACATCCCCTCGCGCAAACGATGTCACAACATGACGCCGGGTAAAGACCTCCATTTCTGGGTAGCAAAACTGGCCGATAAGATGCCCCCCATGTTCACCCTTTTAGATGGCATTTTTACCAACGAGCGGGGACCCGGTCCGGACGGCCGCATGCATCGCAGCAACCTGCTGGTGGCATCATCCGATGTGCTTGCAGCCGATCTGGTCGGCGCGAAACTCCTCGGCCATGACCCGCAGAATGTCCCCCACCTGGTGTACGCTGCCCGTAGCCGCAAAAGACCCCATGACCTTTCCGACATTGAAATCCTGGGCGAAGATATCGAGGGCCTCAGTAAGTATCACGAATACGATTTTCCATACCGTGAGACTAAAGACGGCATTCTGCCGGTGCCAATGATCGAGCAGGGACTTAAAGGTGTTTTTTACCGTAAATATGATCTTTCCATGTGTACTTACTGCTCAGGGGTAAACGGCCTGATGGTGTCGGCGATCCGTTACGCCTGGAAGGGCGAAGCCTGGGATGACGTTGAGATTCTTACCGGAAAATCCATGGCCCCCACGCCCGGCATGAAAAAGACGATCCTGCTCGGCAAATGCATGTACCAGGCCCATAAGGACAATCCCGACATCCGGGAAATGATTGCCGTCAAAGGCTGCCCGCCTTCACCCAAAACCATGGGCAAAGCACTCCACCAGGCCGGCATCGATGCCGATCCGGGATTGTTTGAAAAAATGGATGAGCTTCCGGGCCTTTTCTACAGCCGCTACAAAGATCGGCCCGAATTTGATGAGTCGTTCTTTCAGGTTAAAAAATAGACAGGATTTGCAGAATTTTTAATTAGCCACAGACCCACACAGACCCACACAAACCCACACAAACCTTTTGTTCGGCCGACATCGGCCGAACAAAAAATGTCATCCCGCTTTGCGGGAAAAAAATCCATGCCAATCAGTATCAAGTCGTGGTTTGAAACAGTTGTATTTATTGTGCACGATATAATAAATTATTTGCTGTCTGTGTTTGTCTGTGTGGGTCCGTGGCTAAAAATGATCAAAAGCGGATTTTCTGAAGGGATCTTAGAATCGGTTCCATTTTCGTGCGGTGTTCCGGAGGGATCATCAAGATGTTTAGAGGCTGATTTGCAATCAGGCCCACCGCCGAGCATTTTAGCGTTTTATTTTCATAAGCCTGGCGGTTTTCTTCGGAAGCCATTATCTCCAGCATATCCAGCAGATTTCCTGTACATCCCCTGACATCCATATGTTCAATGCTTTGCAAAAAGACCGTGTTTACCGCCAGCACATAATCATCCATATCCGCAGAGCCCTCTGTTCCGCAATTATGGCGCGACAATAAGCAGCGGCAACCAAAGGGCCGAGCTGCATAGATCGTGCACAGCTCACCGGCTAATAAAGGACACGCATTCCATTCCGTGCTTTCTTCCGCCGGAGGCTCAATCCCTAGCGCACAGAAATTAGCAAGCTGGTTTGTGGTAATTTTAGGCTTAAAGTGCGTTTGGGCGGCTGCCTGCCGAACTTTTTCGATCCCGTCCACCCGTGGGTTGGACTCCAGGTCCATTATTATCTTGTAAGCTTCCACCGTTGTCAGGGTAACACTGGTGGTGCAGCAGTAGGCGCAATATTTTCTGCAGGCTAAATCAAGTGAGGCTGCAAATTTATCATATATCCCGTAAATTTTTTCCAGGGCTGCAAGTTTTTGGGAAATTTCCATAAGCGGCCTTAAAGAACTCAACTCGACTTAGCGATATCACCTGAGTTTTGAAATATTCTGGTGGGAAAAGGAGACTAGTTGGCGGCCCGGATACCGCCTTGTTGTTCCAGGCCGGAAATTATCAAAAGAATTTTTTCCTGCGCCTCGTTCATTTCGGAATCTCTCATCAAGTCCAGGTGTTCAACCGTTTCCTGCAGGATTGCGGCGGATCTTTTCGGCAGGTTTTTAAATACCTTTATTTTGGCGTCACCCTCGACGCCTTTGAGGGCCCGGGCCAGGTCCACGGTGCTGATTTCTTTGAGGCACTGTTGAATGGATTGATCATCGAGCTCCATAATCGTATGCCCCAGTTTGGAGCTCAAAGGGGTTATGGCGCGATCCTTTTTTATTTTATTAAAAAAAGTATTTAGTTTGTCCGTTTTCTTTTCGCCAAATTCAGCTTCAAACTCCTCTTGGGCTCTTTCACCAAATAATGATAGCAGCAGTTCCTGAATGATCTGGGGGTTGACACCTTTTTGAATCGCCAGTACGCCTTCCATAATAATACAGCGTTCCAGCAGATCCTTGCCGGTATAACTGCCTGAAAGGATATAATATTCCAGGGTGGTTTTCACCAGCTCGTGTTGCACACCTTCAAGCACAAGTTGGAGGCCTTTGCGCAAAAGGAAATGGGTGGTTTCTTCCGCTTCCTGAACAAGGGAAAGCAGTCCGTTGCGCTTGGCCTTTTTGGCCAGGGAGACGATCCGCGAAACTAAAGCGATACACTCACTTTTTTCATCCTCGCTGCACCTGATCCGTTCACCGAATTCCCAATCATATTCCATAAAAACTGCTCCAAAATTCGGGATACATGAAATTCATGCATTAATTATAGCACAAATAATGGAAATTCCTACTAAATTTTATAAAATGATTTGGCCAGATCAGCGAGCTCTCCCGAATTGACCTTATAAAGGGTTTCGAGACGCTCTATTTGGCCGGCTGTCGGTATTCTGACATTTCGTTCCAATTCGATCAATCTTGACGGCGGGATGCCTGCCTGCTGGCATATTGCGTTTAAGGTCAACTTGCTCTCAGATCTTAACCTGACTAATTTCTCTCCAAATTCGCTCATTGTACAATCTCCTAAGCATCCAAAAATGGATCCGCAGATTTCGCAGATTAACGCAGATTATTTCCCTCTTTGCACCACAGCTGAGTATGAATTCCGATGCCAAATCTATATGATTTGCGGGTTAAATTGTTTTTTTATTCCTGGTTGAGGCTGCTTTAACATAATTTCATCCGGAGATAAATAATCAAAACCGCTGTCGCAATTATGATCCATGTTTATTTGCGGTCGATTGTCAAAAAATTCATCATTTCCGCCC
>JASFIU010000315.1:0-5759 GCA_050122495.1 Desulfobacterales bacterium
CACCCCCATAAATGGCGGCCAGTTGATCCTGAAATCCACAGGGAACACCTGCCACACTTTCCTCCAATCCATGCGCCAGAATGGCAGTTTGTGAGCGCGTCAGCGGCTTTTTTGAAGCCGATTGCTTCAATAATTTTGAAAAGGCGGCAATCAGCGCCACAGCGGCCGCCGATGACCCTCCCATTGCGCCGCGCGGTGGCGATTGAGATTCAATTTGGACGTGAATATTGCGCGCATTGAAGTAGGCCGAAATGGCAAACATCAAGCCCAAGGGATGCGCAAACGGCGCCCGGTTCAAGGGAAATTCAGCGCTTTCAAATCCTTTCGAAGAAATCTTAATCAGGTCATCATGATACGGCAAAAGTCGAACATGTGTTCTGAGGTCTACGGCGATATTGAACGTGCAGGGCGAAAGGTGCCGTAGTGGATAATAAAACGTTCGAATGTCCAGCGTGCCCCCCATATCAATCCGGCAGGGTGCCGACGCCTCAATAGGTTGTTCTTCAAGGATGTTCTTGAATTTATTCGCCATCATAGCTCCAAATTGTGTACTGAGGATTTTGGGATTGAGGAATTTAGGAATTGAGGAATTAAAAACTTGAAATTATTTCATATTCCTAAGGACGAAGGACCTAAATCCCTCAATCCCTGAATCCCTGAATCCCTAAATTTATTTTTTCCGAATTTGCTTCAAAAATTTGAGGCTCCGGGGCTGTATCCCCATAACATACGGTACAAATGCCTCCAGAAGCTCAAGTCCCTCTTCCAGAGCCTGTGAACCAAATCGCATCCTGGAGGCCTTCTTCAGATCTCCCCTTTTAATCCAATTAAATTGCTTAATCGTACCTTTTGACAGCCGCAGGCGGCCGCCGCCTGCTTCACACGTATCACACACGATCCCACCCCTTGAAATATCAAAGACAACCCGGTTGGATAGGATTGAGTCCAATGTTTTTTGGCAGCTGGCACATTGATTTAAATTGGGGCTGTGGCCGGATAGGTCCAGCAGCCTCATCTGAAATAAAATACTTAATTCTGCCGCCGCAGCGGCGCCGCTGTCAAGTTGACCCAGAACGTGCCGCAAAAGGTGGTAAAGCCGGGTCTGTTTTCTGTTTTCTTCCACCCATTTATTGATCAGCTCGCACCAGTAGCTGGCGTAGGCGGTTTTATGTATATCGTTCCGAATCGTACTAAAAGGGGAATGTAATACGGCTTCCTGTAAAACAGGAAGACCCCGGCCCCTGCTGGAACTGCCCACCACCTCTACAAGCGAAAAAAGCTCCAATACTCCCGCAAAGCGTTTTCGACTCCTTTTGGCGGATTTGGCAATCAAGGAAATCTTGCCCCGATTCAAGGAAAAAAACGTTAGGATCAGATCAAAATCTCCATAATCGAGTCTGTGGAGTAAAATCGCAGGGGTGGAAAATACTGGCATGGAATCATAGACCAAGAAGCGCGGTGGCAATCATGAAATAAAAAGATACACTTATGATATCAATCGCTGTTGTTACAAAGGGCCCTGTTGCCACAGCGGGATCGATATTGATGCGGGCAAAACCCATCGGGACCAGCGATCCGATCAGCGCGGCTACAGACATTGAACTGATAACGGCAAAACAAACCGCAATCGCCAGCACCTCCATGCTGTAGCTTATCTGGGCCACACTGCCGATCAAAAGGCCATAGACCAGACCTAAAATAAAACCGATTGAAAGTTCCTTGAAAACGACCGACCACAGATCCCTTATATGAAGACGACCCGTTGCAAGACCGCGAACGACAATCGTTGAAGATTGGGTGCCGATGTTACCTCCCATTCCCATGATTACCGGAATAAAAGCTGCCAAAGCCGCTATTTTATGCAGGGTTCCCTCATATTTACCGATGATGAGAATGGCGATGATCCCGCCCACACAACTTGCAAAAAGCCAGGGCAACCGGGTACGGGTGCTTTTCAGCACCGATTTGGTTTCGACAAATTCTTCACCGACTCCGGCCATCTTCAGTATGTCCTCGGTGGCCTCACGCCTAAATATGTCAATAACATCATCAACGGTTACAATGCCCACCAATCGGTTGGTCGGATCTACAACCGGCACTGCCAGAATATCATACCGGGCAACGATTTTTGCCACCTCCTCCTGATCCATACTGGTCTGAACCGAAAAAACATCGGTCGCCATAAATTCTTTAAGCGGGGTATCAGGCGGTACGAGCACCAGCTGCCGCAGGGAACTCACGCCGACCAGCTTACCATAGTCATCGACCACATAAAGATAAAAGGGCATTTCAACTTCAGAATGCTCTTTTTGCAGAGATTCGATGGCCTCTCCGGCGGTCACATCCTCTGCCAAAGCGATGAAATCGGGCACCATAATGCCGCCGGCGGTGTCGTCTTCATATCGAAGCAGATCTTCGACCTCCTCCGATTCCGCTTTTTTCATCTTCTCTAAGATGGCGTCGGATTTTTCCTCCGGCAAGCGCCCCAGCAAATCAGCCACATCATCGGTGGGCATCTGCTCCAAGATTTCGACAATATCTTCAAGTTTCATCTCTTCGATGAGGTCTAAGAAAGTATCCTCATCCAGTTCGCTGAACAGAATCCCCTTTTGCTCAATGTCCGTTATCATGTCGAAAAGCTTACGCTGCTGCGTAAGCGATAACGAGCGAAATACAACGGACAGGTCGGCCGCATGGGTTTTGTTCACAATATTGCCGAGATGCGTGGTTGCCCCGCGCCGTAAAAGCCGTTTGATGCTTTCAACTAATATTTTATTGCGATCGGTTTGCATATTTTTAGCGAAATCAGATAAAATTATTAGAGTCGAAAATAATTTAAGAATTCCGAGTCAAAAAGCGATTTTGCGTAGAAGTGCGGTTAAGGAAGTTGAATGCTTACCACTTCTCCATCTTTGCCCGAAATCGGTACGGGTTCGCCATTTAATTTCAGTTCCAGCCCACCGGCATTACCGATAAGCAGATTATATCCCGCCGAAGCCTCCACCTCCAGATGGTCTCCGGAGCTTAAATTGTACTCCTTTGCATCTTTATCGTCTATAATGACTTTAACCCATGTGTTTTCAAGCGCCGTTATTTGTAATACCCATTTTTCAGGTGGTTTGGCAGCGGCATCTTTTTGCGTATTTGATACCGGAATTTTGCGGGGCAAGGCCGCCTCCTTATCCCCGCTGGCCGCATGTGTTTCAGCCGTTTCTGAATGATGCCCCGGCTTTTGAAAATAGGAAACGCCATAAAGCGACAATGTCACAAGACATAGCAGGGCGACCACCGATAAAACAAGGTCCAGCCAAGGCTTTAGCGATGATCTTCCCGAGAAGCTTCCGGCATCGGCCAGTTCATTCTCCATATTGAGCCGGGCCTGATAGAGCCTTACCGCTTCTTCGGCATCGGCGCCGACGGCACGCGCAAAGGCGCGCAAAAAGCCCCTTACGAAAACTTCAGCAGGAAGCGCTTCAAGATCCTCTTTTTCGATCAGCCGCAAATTCCCGATGGCGATGCGAGTCTCTTCGGAAATTTTTTCCAGACTTATTTTCTTCTCCAGCCGGATGGACTGAAGATAGCGGCCAAATGAAAATAAATTTTTCCCGCGTTTCATCATATTTCGTATTATTTAATAATCTTGATATGTGACCGTTGGCGAAGATTTTTGAGCCATTTTTGAAAGCGGTTATCAAGTGCCTCGTTATATAAGGTTTCATGTATTTCCGATTTAACTTCTGCGAGGGATTTTGATTCAGCTTCAACCACTTTTTGAACAAAAATAATCTGATAACCCCAATCGGTGTTTAGAATTGGAGAAAAATCTCCGGCCTTCATATTCTTGAGCGCCTCCTGCAGTTCCGCAGAAAGCTCGTCGAGCTTGTATAGCCCCAAGTCCGCTCCTTGTGGATCCATTTCGGAGTCCGGATCAGCAGCTGCAAGGGATTCAAATGATTGTCCTTGTTTCAGCTGTGCAAGGACCGCTTCCATTTTTTCTAACGCAAGGCGTTTGGTGGATTCATCCGCAAACTCGGGGATCCGGACAAATATATTCCAAAGGTGATACTTCGACTCACCCGCAAACTTTTCGCGATGCGCATCATAGTAACCGTTGATTTCGTCTTGGGTAATCACGATTTTTGATTTAATTTCAAGATTAATCAATTTGCTGCGGAGCAGCTGCTTTTTTAAATTTTTTCTGTATTCTTCAATAGTTAAGCCCTGCTGTGCCAGTCCGGCTCTTAACTCATCATCGGTAAGCGAGCGTGAATCTTTTAAGCGCTCCATGGCGCTATCAATTTCCTGTTCACTGACCTCGATATTGTATTTCTTGATCGCCTGATCGGCAAGCTTCTCCTCAATTAGCTTGTTGAGTAAATCTGTTCTTAATTTATAGAGGGTTTCACGCTCTCTTTCAGCGCTGTACCCGAGGGCTTTAATGTTTGCTTCATATGGCTTAAAATTCTGATTCAGGTCGAAAAGGGTGATAAGGTCGTCATTGACGATGGCCACAATCCGGTCCACGACCACTGCATCAGCGGTCTGACCGCTGAAAAGGAAAACCGCAAAACAGAAAGCAAAAGCCCACCGAATATAAAGGGATAAAGAGGTGATCGTTTTTTTAAAAAAATGTTCCATTATCCACTTTATGATCATCATCGTTAGATCGCCGTCCAATGGCGGTGAACACCGTCCTTAGAACCTATCTCAAAAATAGGATTTTGGTTCAAGATCGCGGCGGGGCCGAGTTTCAAACCGGAGGCATACTGTTGTATGTCGAGGATTTGAAACGCGGCACCAACAAAGATATTGGGCCAAAAGACATTTTTGAGATAGGTTCTAGTTAGTTTCCGGATCCAAGTTGCCCAGATTCTGGTTTTCACTATAATCGGAACCCGATATTTTTTCCCACTGAATGCTGTTGATTTCTATGGGATAGCGCCGCTTAAGCTCTTTTATCCATATTTTGTAAGCTTCTTCCGTCTTCTGCTGGCGCAGGTGTTTAATGATCATTTCGTTGATATCTTCCATTTTGTTTGCCGAATCTATATCGGACTTTTGGGTCTTTACATTCTTCTCATAATACTTGGCAATATCTTCTGCCGTAATGACAATTTGATTCTTAAGTTCGGTGTCAACCACTTTTTCCATCAGCAATCGATTTCTTAATCGCGCCTCCCAGGATTCATAAGACACGGCAAATTCAAGTAGTGTTTTCTCGAAAGTATCTTCAGGATAGTCGCCTTTAATGTCTGCGACCGCCGCCTCCAGTTCTTGATCCGAAACAAAAAGACCCAGTTCCTCGGCCCTTTCAAGAATAATCATTTCCACCATCAGCTGATTTAAAAGGCGCAGCTGGGCGTCTTTTAAATTATCGGGTTCATGCCGAAGATTATGGGGATAAGCCGTTTTGGAAATTTCAAAGGCCTGATTAAATTCCAGAACGGTTAAAACCCGATCACTGACGCGAACTAAGTGTTCATCATCAGAATTCGACCCTGCGTTCATACAGCCGGCAAACGCAAAAAGGATCAGCACCGATCCGATTAACCCATTTATAAAAGAGAAAAGCCGTGTCATTAACAATCCATTCTCATTATCTTTCTTAAAAAATCCAAGTGTTACTTGGTTTTTGCACGCGTCGGAGGCTTTCATCTGCAAGGCACTTCAGGGCGAAGCTATAGTAAACTATGCTTCGTCCTGAATAACGCAGCAGATGAAAGCCTCCGGCTCGCCCGCAGGGTGAAAAGTAATGAGAT
>JASFIU010000316.1:0-5755 GCA_050122495.1 Desulfobacterales bacterium
GGCCTGGTGGCCCTGATGGAGGAAATGGCGGGCATCAAGAACTAAAAGGTTTCAGGTGTCGGGTGTCAGGTGTCAGATAACAGATGACAGAAGTCAGATGACAGAAAACAGAAACAGTCTGCCCTTTGTCCTCTGTCATCTGTTTTCTGTACTTTGTCCTCTGTCTCTTCCTGACACCTGAACACTGACACCTGACACCTTTTGATTCCTGACACCTAAAAAATTAATTTCAAGGAGGAAAAATGGCTTTAAAGGTCGGATTTATCGGATTGGGGATTATGGGTCAGCCCATGGCCCAAAACATCGTCAAAGGCGGCCATGCATTAACCGTCTACAACCGCTCGAGTGAAAAAGCAACGCCCTTTGGCGAGGCCGGGGCAACCGTGGCCTCAACACCAAAAGCGGTGGCCGAAGCCGCCGATGTGATCATTTTGATGCTGGCCGGCCCGGAAGCGATCGATGCGTTTTTGGAGGGGCCCGACGGCTTGATGGCCGGTATGCAGACGGGCCAGACCCTGGTGAATATGAGTACGGTTTCACCGCAGTATGCCAAAGCGCTTGCCGGCAAACTCGCCGCCAAATCAGCGGTGGCCATCGATGCACCGGTTTCGGGCTCCCGCAAACCAGCCGAGGAAGGCGCCCTGGTCATACTGGCTGGCGGCCCCCAGGATAAAGTATCCGAGTTGGAGCCGCTGTTCATGTGCATGGGTAAAAAAGTGGTTTACTGCGGAGAGACCGGCCAGGGGGCGAGTATGAAAATGGCGGTTAATCTGCTTCTGGGCATTATGGCCGCCGGCATTTCCGAAGCCGTCAATTTGGGCCAGAAAAGCGGCCTGGATACCGCCACCATGCTGGAAACCATGCTGGCGGGCCCCATGGGCTGTGCACTTTTCGAATTTAAAAAGCCAATGCTGATCGATGACAGCTTTGCAGCCCAATTTCCCCTCAAGCACATGACCAAGGACATCCGTTTTGCGCTGCAAACCGCCGATGAAAACGGCGCCATGACCCCCATCGGGCACACCGTATTCCAGCTTTACCGCCAGAGCATGGGGCAGGGCCTGGGCGACCAGGACTTTGCGGCTGTTAAAAAAGTTTTTGAACGCATCAGTGATGCTTAAATAAATCAGGTTCAGATACTTTGGGATTTGGGGCGCGATAAGATCGTTTGTCATGTCCCAGCGGTTTTTGCGAGGAAGAAAGATACCATGAGGCCATAGCGCAGGTCAGCTGTCATTTAAAGGAATCCAATGGCAAAAGGAACCATATCCCAATCCGAATCGAAGGTTTTCTTTGACGAAGTAACCGGGACGAAAATTCGTCAGGTTACCGATCATGCATCGATTCATCATCATCCGTTTTACTACCTGCCTTGCTTTGACGACACCCAACAGCGAATGTTTTTTGTGTCTCATCGAACGGGGCGGCCGGAGATCTTTGCTGAAATTCAGGATACCGGAGAATTAGTGCAATTCACGGAGCACGAAGGCCTCGGCGAATGGTCGGTTCATCCTTCGCATGATGGCCGCCACGTATATTTTACTACCGCACTGGGAGCCTGGCGCGTGAACACGGAAACCCTGGAAGAAGAGAAGCTGTTCAATTTCGAAAAGATTGCAATTCGCGAAAAGGGAATGGTCGGGGCATCGATGGGCACCACAACCTTAAGTCATGACGACGCCTTCTGGGCAATTCCAATCAAGGTTGGCGATGCTTATCGCCTCTATCTGATCGAAACGGCAACCGGGAAGTGCGATGTGATAACAGAACATATTTCCATCGCTCATCCTGAGTTTCATCCATCAGATAACTCTCTGTTGCGTTTCGCCGGGCCTTTCAATGAACGAATTTGGGTGGTGAACCGGGATGGCAGCGGCAAACGGTTGGTCTATCAGCGCAAGGCATATCAGGGCCATCCCGTCAGAAAGGAATGGATTGTACATGAGACATGGCGGCCGGGCTCACGTGAGATAATCACGACAAACTGGCCGCATGGGGTGATCGGTATCAACATCGATACGGGTGAAACCCACTGGGTGTGTGGTTTTAACGCATGGCATCCGGCGATCAACCGCCAGGGAAACCTGATGTGCTCGGATACAACATTCCCTGATTGGGGCTTGCAGCTTTTCAGTCCGCTGGATGGAGTGGGAGAGCCGCGAACTCTTTGTCTGCCAAAGGCTAGCAACGAGGGCGCACATTGGAATACGCAGTACTGCCCCTATGACGATGGCCCCGTTCAGGTTTACGCACCCCAGCATACGCACCCACATCCCTGCTTTTCTCCGGATGGCCGCCAATTGGTTTTTACTAGCGACCGGCCAGGATACGCTCAGGTATTTGTGGCGATTTTGGACAATTCTGTTCTGTGACCCCCCACATTAATTATGCCCATTTAGGTAAAAACAAACGTTGTGTTTTTTAGGGCGAATTCGATACTACTTTTCGCTTGACACCCTATTTTAAAAAATGATACGGAAATTCGTTAATCGAATTATTTTTCGTAATCCGAAATATTCTCACCAACCTAATTTTGCGATCTGATTTTATGACGGACCTTCCCCATGGCTGCTGACCGCAAAACTAAAAACATAGTCCAATCGCTTGCCAAAGGTTTTCGTGTGCTGGAAGTATTCACGGCCACCGACACAGAGTTCACGTTAAGTGAGATCGCCAAAAGGACCGGCCTTGATTCCGGCACCACGTTCAGGATGATTAACACGCTAGTGCGGCTAGGTTATTTACAGAAAGTGGAAAATACAAAGCGCTTTCGTCTTAGCTTAAAAGTTCTGGATTTGGGCTTTAACGCCATTGCGCGAAGCGATTTGCGCGTGCTTGCGCGCCCAATACTGACCTCTTTAGTGGATGAGGTAATTGAGGCGGCCAGCCTGGCGGCCTTGGACGGAGCGGAGATGGTCTATCTGGAACGCGTACACGCCGGTCTCGCCCGGATGGGCGTTGATGTCCGCATCGGTACGCGCCTGCCGGCATATTACACTGCCATGGGCCATGCCGTACTGGCATTTCTTCCCCGAGAGACAGTCTTGCGCGTTCTTGCCCTGCGTGAACCCGTCAAAATCACTCCGGCCACGCCGACCACTGTGGAGGAAATCGAGAGATGCCTTAACCGGGTCCGCAAAAGGGGTTTTGCCGTGGCAGACCCAGAAGTCATCATCGGGCTGCGAGTTTTGGCAGCGCCTGTCCTCAATAATGAAGGATATTCCGTAGCGGCCGTCAGTGCCGTCGCACCGGCTATGAATATAACACTTGAAAAGTTTGTAAGTAAAACGGCTGAACCGGTTATGAGAGCGGCAGATGAGCTTAGCAAAGCGCTTGAGGCGTCCGGGACGGCATTGCCAGGATCAGCTGCTGCGATATGAGATGAAAGACAAGTTTTCTGTCATTCTGCGGTTTCAGTAGGATGATAGAACCGAACAAACTAAATTCAGAAAAGGAGGTTAATATGGCTTTAACTGAAGCATTTCGAGGTGTTTTGCCCGCCATGCAGGTGCCTTTTAAACCGGATTACAGTTTAGACGAAGCAGAATTACGCCGCTACACTACCTGGTTAGCCGGACATGAGGGTATTGGTGGGCTGGTTACCAATGGTCATACCGGAGAAGTATTCGCTCTTTCGGCCCAGGAGCGTGCCGAGGTCACCCGAATTGTGGCCGATGAAGTACAGGATAAACTCCCTGTGGTCTCAGGTGTTAATTGTGAAAACATACCGGAAGCGGTGGAACACGCCCGTATGGCCAAGGAAGCTGGTGCCAAGGGTCTTCTGGTAATGCCGCCTCACATTTGGTTGCGGTTCGGCATGCGTTCCGAGCATGTCGTTAAATATTTTGCTGCCATCGGCGAAGCGGTGAACATCAACCTTGTCGTCCATATTTATCCTGCCTGGACCAAGGCGTCTTATTCATCGGCTTTACTGGCAGAGCTGGCTAAATTGCCGTGGGTGACAACTTTCAAAATCGGCACCAGAGAGATGTCCAAGTATGTCCGTGACATCGTGGCAATACGCACGGCCGATCCAAACTGCACCATTCTTTCCTGCCATGATGAATATTTGCTGCCAACTTTGGTGCAGGGTGTTGATGGCGCATTGGTGGGTTTTGCCTCCCTCATACCGGATTATATTACCAACCTCTACCGGGCCGTGTGTGACGGCGATCTAAAGGAGGCTCAAGCAATTCAAGGAAAAATCAATATCTTGAAGGAAGTCGTGTACTCTACGGGTGAGCCTTCCAGCGACGCACACGCGCGGATGAAAGTGGCGATGAATCTGTGCGGACGCATGAACAGCAACACGGTGCGACCTCCCACCGAACTGCCCACGGGAGAGACATATGATGCCATTGTAGCGGCGGTCAAAGAGGTAGGCCTGATGGCGTAATCAGAGAACTAGGGTTAACACATGCTCAAGCAAGATCCAAAATTTATTAAAAAGGAGGAAAAAAATGACCCAGGCTAAGAGTAAACTAATGACATTATTCATTGTTGTTTTGGCAATTCTTATCATCACTCCGTTTTCCTTAAAAGCGGAGACGATAAAGATCCAGGCAATGCGTTTGGGGTCTTCCTGGTATGTTTTCGGAGCGACCCTTTCAAGTCTGCTACAGGAAAACCTGCCGAAAGGAACCACGATGGAGGTAGTGCCCAAAGGCGGCGGAGTGGGCAATCCGATTTCTGTCAGCAAAGATCCATCAAAGATCGGCCTGGCCAATGTGGCTACCGTTGTTTGGGCCTGGAACGGCCATAAAGTTGTTTATAAAGGTAAACAGTACCAGAATATTCGAGCCTTAGTCGGCGGGCTTAACTCCGTTTGGATAACGGCCATGGTCCGCGAGGCATACATCAAGGAAACCGGTAACGAAACTTTAGAGACAATATTACTTTCAGGTAAACCCGTCCGTGTTGTTATGAAACCGGCCGGTAGCTCCGTTCCGGTGGTAGCCGACATGGTATTAAAAGCGATGGGTACCAGTCGTGATAAAATCGTCTCCAATGGCGGCAAAATAATCCAAGTGTCCGCTAAACAAATACCCGCCTTGATCAGGGATGCCCGGGCCGATCTGTACTTTGAAAGCGCGCTCAAGGGTCATCCGGTGACCACCGAAACTTCCTTGACCGGCAACGTCCGTTTTTTAGACATGCCCGATGGGGTATTGACCCAGCTCGCCAAAGAAGGGCTCAACCCGCTGCCGATGCCCGAATTCTTCAAGGGCCAATCCGGACCCACCAAAGCGCTTGACATGGGAACCCTGCTGATTGCCAACGAATCTCTCTCAGACGATCTTGCTTACCAGATTACCAAAACCCTGTGCGAGAACAAAGAGGCCATGGCGGCGGCTCACAAAGCCTGGAGCAACTTCAAACCAGAAGCCGCCTGGAAGAAGGAAAATACCGGAATTCCGCTGCATCCGGGTGCGGTCCGCTATTATAAAGAAAGGGGTTGGATGAACTAACCAACCTGCCATTTTTTCCCCTTCCCCAATGTGTGATTTGAATTGATAATAAATATCTGCTGCTTCTGCCACACAACCGGGGAAGGGGAAAAATGAAATGCCATCACCACACGTTTATGAGAAATTAATAATTTCTTTAGCCAATACCTGAATTTTGCATGGGTCGGAGGTTTTCATATGCAAGATTCAGGTAATACAAAAAGGAGCGATGTGTGGCCTTTTCAAGCTTCATCAGTCTGATAAGAACGATCCTGGGTGTGGCCTGGCTGGCCGGACAAATTTATATA